>JAIFNF010000161.1 GCA_020047885.1 Gammaproteobacteria bacterium
AATCATGCATGTTCAGCACCCCGGCGAGTTTCCCGGCAGAGTTTACCACTGGCAGGGCGTTAATTCGGTATTCCTGCATCATGCGCAGCGCTTCGGCGGCTAACGTCCCCGGCGCGATGGTTTTACCACCGGAGGTCATCACTTCAGCGACCCGGGCGTTGTGGACATCCACCTGGCGATCCAGCGCCCGGCGCAAGTCCCCGTCAGTGAAGACGCCGAGGATACGATCTTCGCTATCCACCACAATCGTCGTCCCCAGACCCTTGCGGCTCATTTCCAGCAAGGCATCGCGGAGCAGGTCGTCGGGGGCATTGCGTGGCATCTGTGCGTCGGTATGCATGACATCGTCGGTCAGCAACAACAGGCGACGCCCCAGACGGCCACCGGGATGCGAGCGGGCGAAATCTTCTGCCGTAAAGCCACGCGCTTCGAGCAACGCGACGGCCAGCGCATCGCCCATGGCCAAGGTTGCCGTGGTGCTGGAGGTGGGAGCCAGACCGAGCGGACACGCTTCCTGCGATACGCTGACGTTGATATGAACATCGGCGGTTTGGGCCAGCGTCGAATCGGGATTACCGGTCAGGGCGATCAGCGGAATGCCCAGGCGCTTGATCAGCGGCAACAGGGTGAGAATTTCGTCGGTTTCCCCGGAATTGGACAGGGCGACCACCACATCCTGCGCGGTAATCATGCCCATATCGCCATGACTGGCTTCGGCAGGATGGACGAAAAAGGCCGGCGCACCCGTGCTGGCCAGGGTTGCTGCGATTTTGCCACCGATATGGCCGGATTTGCCCATCCCGAGCACCACAATGCGGCCCTGGCAGTGCAGCATGAGATCGCAGGCGTGAACGAAGCGGTCGTCAATGCGGCTTTTGAGTTGTTCGATGGCCTGGGCTTCAATAGTTAAAACCTGGCGGGCCAGTTGTTTGAGTTGGTCGGGGTGCATGGATGAGTCGGGTGCAAGATTAAAAGGCAGTTTTTAAACCAGCATTGCCACCGTATGAACGGCAATCCCTTCGCCGCGACCGACATAGCCCAGGCGCTCGGTGGTCGTGGCCTTGACGTTGACCTGACTCGGGGAAACTTGCAAGTCCGCAGCGATATTTTCCCGCATGGCGGGAATATGTGAAGCCATGCGCGGTGCCTGGGCAACGATGGTAGCATCCACATTGCCCACCGCCAGCCGCTGCTCCTGTAGCAGCAGAACCACCCGCCGCAACAGAATACGGCTGTCGATATTCCTGAACTCAGCACGGTTGTCGGGGAAGTGCTGACCAATATCGCCCAGTCCTGCTGCGCCCAGCAGGGCATCGCACAGTGCGTGCAACAGCACATCACCGTCGGAATGGGCGATCAATCCGTGGGTATGCAGGATGCGCACGCCGCCCAGCGTCACCCATTCACCGGGGCCGAAGGCGTGAACGTCGAAACCATGGCCAATGCGCATATTTCTGCTCCGTCCCTGCGTGAGATAAAACTCCGCCAGCGCCAAATCCTCGGGTCGGGTGATTTTCAAATTATCCGCCCGCCCTTCGATCAATCGGGGCGTAAACCCTGCCGCTTCCATCGCTGCCGCCTCGTCAGTGACCATCTGGCCACGCGCCAGCGACTCCCGCAACGCCTCGCGCAACCGCCCCAACCGGAACATCTGCGGGGTCAGGGCGCGCCAGAGTTGTGAACGATCTACGGTCGCCGCGACTCGTCCAGCGCGGTCTGCCTGTTTCAACGTGTCGCACACCGGGACTGCCAACAATCCGCCGACCGTATCCTCCGCCAATGCCGTCAGTAACCGATCCAGATCGTCAACGCACAGACAGGGTCGAGCCGCGTCATGTACCAATACCCAGTCATCGGGGTGCGCCCGTTCCCGTAAGGCGTTGAGACCGTTCAGCACTGAATGCGCACGCTCCGCACCGCCCGTAACCACCAGCAAGGGCTTGTCAGTCACCCGCGCGGCAGCAACCTCTGGCCACCATTCATCTTCAGCGCTGATCGCGACGACGACTCCGCTCAGACGGGGATAGCGCAACAAAGTATCGAGGGTGTGAGCGATGACGGGTTGACCAACCAGCGGGAGATATTGCTTGGGAATGGCGGAACCCATGCGCTGACCAGCGCCAGCGGCGGGGACAACGGCCCAATAACGGATCGCGGACATGCGTGTAGTTCAGAAACGGTGTGCCGCACTCATCGGTGTGGTGCAGGATTCGCCGGTTTGGCGACGGTCGGCGGCTTGGCGGGTGTCGAAGGTTTGACGGATGGTGGCGGTTTAATCGGGGTCAGTGGCTTGCGGGCAGATACTGCCGGTTTGGCCGGGACAACCTCAACCGGGGGTTTAGGTAACGGCTGGTCCAGAATTCGATAGAAAGTTTCATCAGCGCGAATCATGCCCACTTCAGAACGCGCCCGTTCCTCAATGGCCATCAGCCCATTTTTCAGATCAATGACATCCGCTTCCAGCGCCCGGTTACGCTCATTCATGGCCGCGTTTTCCTCGGTTTGCGCCTGAATCGAGATGCGCAGCGCTTGGGTTTGTCGTACCCCATCTTCGGCCAGCCAGAGCAGGTAGTGCAGGGAAACCAGTACGATGATTAATGCCGCAATCAGCATTTGCCAGATCCATCCCGATTCAGCGGGAGCATCCATGGCAGCGGCAGATGACAAAGGCAAACCACGCCTTCCTGTGGCTCCTTCCGCAACCGGTGCGGCGGGACGGGAAGGCGGGGTAGCCGGGGAAGAACCGGCGATCCGCGCCTGCATAAACTGGGCGCGGACTGCGGCAAAAGCGGCCTCGTTCAGTCGCGGAATACCTTGAACGCCGCCTTGCCAGGATAGACAGCGGCGGAACCCAGTTCTTCCTCGATGACCAGCAACCGGTTGTACTTGGCGACGCGGTCAGAACGGCTGAGTGAGCCGGTCTTGATCTGGCTGGCGGCGGTCGCCACGGCCAGGTCAGCAATCGTGGTGTCTTCCGTTTCGCCGGAGCGGTGCGAAGCAATGGAGGTATAGCCCGCGTCCGCCGCCATCTTGATCGCCGCCAAGGTCTCGGTCAGGGTGCCGATCTGGTTCACCTTGATCAGGATCGAGTTGGCGATGCCTTCATCGATGCCGCGCTTGAGAATCGAGGTGTTGGTGACGAACAGGTCATCACCGACCAGTTGCACCTTCTTGCCCAAGATCTGGGTCATATAGGCCCAGCCCGCCCAGTCGCTCTCGTTCAAACCGTCTTCAATCGAGACGATGGGATAACGATTCACCCAGTCCGCCAGCTTGTCGGAGAACTCGTTGGCGGTGAAGGACTTGCCTTCCGCTTCCAGAACATACTTGCCGTCCTTGTAGAACTCGGAGGCGGCGCAGTCCAGGGCGATATAGATGTCTTTACCGGCGACGTAACCCGCTTTGCTGATGGCTTCCATCACCACTTCCAGCGCGGCTTCATTGGACGACAGATTCGGGGCGAAACCGCCCTCATCGCCGACCGCGGTATTCATCCCCTGACTCTTCAGCACGGCCTTCAGGGCATGAAACACTTCCGCACCCCAGCGCAGCGCTTCACGGAAGCTGGGCGCGCCGATTGGCATGATCATGAATTCCTGCATATCGACGCTGTTGTCGGCATGAGCGCCACCATTCAGGATGTTCATCATCGGCACCGGCAGATGATACGGGCCGGTGGGATTCAGGTACTTGTACAGCGGGATGCCTTTCTCGGCGGCGGCGGCGTGAGCGGTGGCCATCGATACACCCAGCAGGGCGTTCGCGCCGAGGCGGCTCTTAGTGGGGGTGCCGTCCAGATCAATCATCTTCTGGTCAATGGCAGCTTGATTATCGACCGCCTCGATGCCGAGTAGAGCGCTGCGCAACTCGCTGTTGACATTGGCGACCGCTTTCAGCACGCCTTTGCCCAGATAGCGGCTCTTGTCGCCATCGCGCAATTCCAGCGCTTCACGGCTACCCGTGGACGCGCCGGAAGGAACGCCGGCCGTGCCCTTGGCACCGGATTCCAGGATGACATCGACACTAACGGTCGGGTTGCCACGCGAGTCCATGATTTCACGGCCGCGGATCTCTTTAATTTTCGACATGCTTAATAACTCCTCTGGAGTATTGTGCTCTTGGGGGACGAAATGATTATTGTAGTCCGGTTTCCAGAAAACCGTGGTGCTTAACCAGGGTATCGAGTGCCTGAAGGGTCGCCAACAGCGGCTCCATCTGATCCAGCGGCCAGGCGTTGGGGCCATCGCTCAGGGCGTGATCCGGGTCGGGATGGGTCTCCATGAACAGACCGGCAATGCCCGCCGCGACGGCCGCCCGTGCTAACACCGGGACAAATTCGCGCTGGCCGCCCGAGACCTCGCCTTGCCCTCCCGGCAACTGCACCGAATGGGTGGCGTCAAACACGACCGGACAGCCGGTGCTGCGCATAATCGCCAGACTGCGCATATCGGACACCAGATTATTGTAGCCAAAAGAAGCGCCACGTTCGCAGACCATCAGGTGCGGGTTGCCGGTCAGTCGCGCCTTAACCATCACATTGCGCATTTCCCATGGCGACAGGAATTGGCCCTTTTTGACATTGACCGGTTTGCCCTGACGGGCGACATTCTGGATGAAATCCGTCTGGCGACACAGAAACGCCGGCGTTTGCAATACGTCCACCACCGCCGCGACTTCGGCCAATGGCGTGTATTCATGGACATCGGTCAATACCGGAACGCCGATCTGCGCTTTCACCCGTTCCAGGATTTTCAAGCCCTCTTCCAGACCAGGGCCGCGATAGCTTTGAGGCGAAGAACGGTTGGCCTTGTCGAACGAGGATTTGTAAATGAAGGGGATGCCCAGCCGCCCGGTGATGTCCTTGAGCTGACCGGCCGTATCCAGGGCCAGTTGTTCGGATTCAATCACACAGGGACCGGCAATCAGGAACAACGGTCGATCCAGACCGACCTCGAAACCACATAATTTCATCATGGCGCAACCTCCGGCCGGACATGCCGACGTTGCCGAATCGCTGCTTCGACGAACGCCCGGAACAGGGGATGTCCGGCACGCGGCGTGGAGGTAAATTCGGGATGGAACTGGCAGCCAAAAAACCAGGGGTGACCGGGTAATTCAATAATTTCCACCAAACGCTCATCGAGTGAATGGCCAGAAAGCGCCAACCCCGCTGCGTGCAGGCTCTCCCGGTAACGGTTGTTGAACTCGTAACGATGCCGATGCCGCTCGATAATCACGTCCTTGCCGTAGGCAGCGCGAGCCAGGGTATCCGCGGTCAACCGGCACGATTGGGCGCCCAAGCGCATGGAGCCGCCCAAATCGCCGCCCTCCCGCCGTTGCTGTACGCCCTCGGTCTCGTCGCTCCACTCGGTAATCAGGGCAATCACCGGATGCGGGGTGTCCTTGCGAAATTCGGTGCTGTGCGCCCCTTCCAGTCCGGCGACATGGCGGGCAAATTCGATGACCGCCACCTGCATCCCCAGGCAGATGCCCAGGTAGGGAATTTTCCGCTCGCGGGCAAACTGGACGGCGGCAATCTTGCCTTCGATGCCGCGTTCGCCAAAGCCGCCCGGCACCAGAATGGCATCCATCCGCTCCAGACCAACCGTGCCTTCCCGTTCAATGCGTTCCGAGTCCAGATAGTGAATGTTGACCCGGGTATGCGTATGAATGCCGGCGTGCAGCAGCGCCTCGTTCAGGGATTTATAGGCGTCGGTGAGATCAACGTACTTGCCGACCATGGCGATATCGACCGCGCCCGTCGCCGTTTCAATCGCATTCACCACCCGCTCCCAATCGGTCAGCCGGGCGGGTGCCAGATTCTCCAGATTCAGCCTGCGGGCAACGATATCGTCGACGCCCTGGGCGTGCAGCAACAACGGGATGCGATAGATGGTATCCGCGTCCGGGACGTTGATGACCGCTTTGAGTTCGACATTGGTGAACAGGGAGATTTTACGGCGTTCTTCGGGGGGCACTTCCCGATCCGAGCGGCACAGTAAAATGTCGGGCTGGATGCCAATGGAGCGCAGTTCCTTGACCGAGTGCTGAGTGGGTTTGGTCTTGAGTTCGCCGGATGACTGGATGAACGGCACCAGCGTCAGGTGAATGAACAGGGAGCGCTCGCGGCCCAGTTCCACGCCGAGTTGGCGAATGGCTTCCAGAAACGGCAGGGATTCGATGTCACCCACCGTACCGCCCACTTCGACCAGCGCTAGATCGGCTTCGCCGGCACCGTGCCGGATGCAGCGCTTGATTTCATCGGTGATGTGCGGAATAACCTGCACCGTGCCGCCGAGATAGTCGCCGCGCCGTTCCTTGCGAATGACGTTTTCGTAAATGCGTCCGGTCGTGAAATTGTTGCGCCGGGCGGCCGTCATGCACACAAAGCGCTCGTAATGACCCAGATCCAGATCGGTTTCCGCGCCGTCATGGGTGACGAACACTTCACCGTGCTGAAACGGACTCATGGTGCCCGGATCGACATTGATGTAGGGATCAAGCTTGATCAGCGTGACCTTCAGCCCTCGGGCTTCCAGAACTGCTGCCAGCGATGCGGCAGCAATGCCTTTGCCCAGCGAGGAGACGACGCCACCAGTGATAAAAATAAATCGGGTCATGCTGGATAAGGGGGGTTGAAAAAAGACGCTACAAGATACCAGACCGCGCCGCCGATAGCGACTGCAAAACCGGTTGCCTACCCGATTCATCGGGTGCAACGGCGAAGTCCGCAGCCACGCTCAGTCCCACTACTGCCAACAGGGGTTGCTGCGGTTTTTTCCCCTCGTTGTAAATTAACGGCAACCGTTCCCGCTCCCACGGCGGAATATTGGCCTGTTGCAACAGCTTTTTCAATTCCTGACTATGGCGACGCCCGGCAGGTCGAAATCGCTCACCGCCCTGACGGAAGCCGACGATCAGCGAACCACCCGCCAGGGCTTCAGCGCACAATCCCGCTCCTACTGTCTCCTGCATCCGCAACTGCCCCACGCCCGGCAACGCCAGCGGCGGCCAGTGACCATCAGCCTCGGCGCACCAGATCAGGGTTCGTTGGGCATCGTGCGGTTCCAGCGGCGGCAAGGCGTACAGCATGTCCCGATAACGTCGAATTTCCGCCCCCGGCCAGCGGACGCAGGGATTACGGTCAGGCGCGGCGGTAAGGGTATCGTGAAGGATGTGCTGCACCTGTCGGGCGTGGGGAACCGGCAGATTGAACTGCCGCAGCCAGTAGCGCAGTAGATGGCGCTGACGCCATTCGGGCAATTCCCGTAGCGCCGGGATCGGTAGCACGTCCGGGCGGGTGGGGGCCAGATGCGCCAAATCGGCGGCGGCTTGTTCGTCCAAGCCGTGAGCTGCTTCCGCACACCATTGCGCGGATCGAGCCAGAGTACGCTGTGCTGCCGGCCAGCGTTCCCGCAACAGCGGCAGAATGCGCTGGCGGAGATAATTGCGGTCAAACCCGGTGTCCTGATTGCTGGCATCTTCGATCCAGCGCAAACCGCGAGCGTGGGCATAGGCCAGCAGGTCGGCGCGATCGATTTCCAGCAGTGGCCGCAGCAACCAGCCCTGACCCAGGCAACTAACCGCGGGCATCGCGGCGAGTCCATGCGGTCCCGCGCCACGAAGTAATTGCAGCAACAGGGTTTCGGCCTGATCGTCGCGGTGATGAGCGGTCAACAGCGCTGCTTCGGGATCCAGTTCGGCCGCGAAGGCCGCATAACGAGTGCGACGAGCCGCGGCTTCGGGACTTTCCCCCGGTTCAGGTCGGGCGTCGATGTGCAAAACGCGGAACGGCACCGCCAGTTCACGACAAACACCGGCGCAGTGTTCGCCCCAGGCAGTAGCAGCAGATTGCAGACCGTGATCGACGTAGATCGCTTCCAGGGTTTGTCCCGGCGTTATCCAGCGCTCATGATGCGTCGCCAACAGATGCAGCAGGACGTGTGAATCCAGGCCACCACTGTAACCGACGATCACCCGGCGGCATTCCGGGTGCGCCTTGAGCAGTGCCAGCGCGGCGCTAATGACCGGATGCTTAGCCATCCACCGGCTTATCCTTATCCTTCCCTAACAGCGCCGCGACGCTAGTTTGCCAGGTGGATTGCAACGAGGCAGCGGGTACCGCCTCCTTGAACACCCCGTAACTCATCAACCGCTGATAGCGTTGATCCAGCAGTTCTTCCACGGGCAGCTCATCCAACGGTTCAAGCTGTTCCAGCAACGCGACCCGGACGTTCTCGGCCATCACCGCGAGATCGCGATGGGCACCGCCCTGTGGTTCGGGAATAATCCCGTCAATCAGATTCAATTTCAGCAGACGATCCGCGGTCAAACCCATCGCCTCCGCTGCATCCGGGGCTTTATCGGCGCTCTTCCACAGAATCGCCGCGCAGCCTTCCGGCGAAATGACCGAGTAGGTGCCGTATTGCAACATCAGCACCCGGTCGCACACTCCCACCGCCAGCGCCCCGCCGGAGCCGCCCTCGCCAATGACGACGCCGATACTGGGCGTCCGCAACCGGCTCATCTCGAACAGATTCCGCGCAATCGCTTCGCTCTGGCCGCGCTCCTCGGCACCGATGCCCGGATAGGCACCGGGCGTGTCGATGAACGTCACAATCGGCAAGCGGAACCGTTCGGCCAGCTTCATCAAGCGCAACGCCTTGCGATAGCCTTCCGGGCGCGGCATACCAAAGTTGCGATAAATTTTCTCCCGGGTATCCCGGCCTTTCTGATGACCGATAATCATCACCGGTTGCCCATCCAGCCGCGCCAACCCGCCAACGATGGCGTGGTCATCGGCAAAAGCCCGGTCGCCGTGCAGTTCCTGGAAGTCGGTGAAGATCAATTCCACATAATCCAGGGTATAGGGGCGCAAGGGATGGCGGGCGATCTGGGACACCTGCCAAGGCGTCAGCGTGGCGAAAATGGAGTCGGTCAGCGCCTTGCTCTTGGCCTCCAGTCGAGCGATTTCATCGCCAATGTTCAAATCCTGCTCGGCGCTGAGATGCCGCAACTCCTTGAGCATGGCCTCCAGTTCGGCAATCGGCTTTTCAAAGTCCAGGCAGTTGGTTGGATTCATCGACGAATGCCTCATTCCGGCAGGCGCACGGCCAGATAGAGGGATTCACTGTCCCGTCGCACCAGCAGGGGGATCGCTTTTCCCTTTGGCAGAGCCTTGACCATCTCGACGAACTGATTAGCGTTCTTCACCGGTTGGTGGTCTATTTGCAAAATAATATCGTCAGGATACAAGCCGGCATTGGCGGCCGGCCCCTCATCGAGACTGGCCACCAGCACTCCCTGATCCTCGATGCCCAGACTGCGGCGTTGTTCGTTGCTTAAATCGGCGACGGTCATGCTCAGGCTGGGGTCGCTGTGTTCGTCCATGGTCGAAACCCGTTCTTCAACCGTTTCCAATCGGGCAATGGTGGCCTTGATTTCCAGGGGTTCGCCGTTGCGCAGAATCGACATGGCGACGGTCTTGCCGACGGGCGTCACCCCGATCATCCGGGGCAGTTGCGAGGAGTCTTCAACGGGTTCGCCGCCATAGCGCAGAATAATATCGCCTGGTTTGAAGCCGGCACTGGTGGCCGGGCTTTCGGGCAAAATCTGTGCGACCAGCGCACCACGCGGGCGATCCAGCTTGAACGCCTCGGCCAGATCGTTGTTGACTGATTGCAGCAGAATGCCCAGCCAACCCCGCGTGACCTCGCCCGTCGCCTTGAGCTGATCGACGACCTGCATCGCCAGTTTAATGGGAATGGCGAACGACAGACCCATGTAGCCGCCAGTGCTGCTGTAAATCTGCGAATTGATGCCGACGACTTCACCGCGCAGGTTGAACAACGGGCCACCGGAACTGCCCGGATTGACCGCGACATCGCTTTGGATGAACGGGACATAGGTGCCACTGGGCAGATTGCGCCCGACCGCGCTGACAATCCCCTGAGTGGCGGTGCGCTCCAAGCCGAACGGTGAACCAATGGCCAACACCCATTCGCCGACTTCCAGCGCCTCGGAGTCGCCAACTTTGACCACCGGCAGATTTTCGCCCTCAATCTTGAGGACGGCCACATCCGTCAGTTCATCGACGCCAATCACCTTGGCTGGCCGTTCCCGCTGATCGCTGAGCCGAACGATAATCTTGTCAACGTCCCTGGCAACATGGGCGTTGGTCAGAATATAGCCATCCGGGGAAATGATGAATCCCGAGCCGAGTGAATTAGCCTGGCGGTCGCCCGGCAGTTCCGGGCGTTCCTGGAAGAAACGCTTGAAAAACTCCAGATAGGGATTTTCACTCCCCGGCAGTTCCGGCAACCCGGGAGTGCGGGTTGCCCGCCGACTGGGGGTCAGGGTGGAACTGACATTCACCACGGCGGCTTCATTTTGTTTGACCAGTTTGCGAAAATCCGGCAATGGCGGCGCTGGATCATTGGGGCGCGCCGCCAGCACGACGGACGTTACGCCAGTCGCGATCAACAGCACACAAAACAGGAACAGAGGGCGGGAACGGCTCATGAAAATGATCATCTCCTGGAGACTGGGGGCGCCATGCCGATCTTGGCGCAGGAACAGATTAGAGAAATTAACCGGGGCAGCTTGCGCGATATAGAATACTGGGCAATCCGCAAAAGGGCAGCAGGTTTTTGGCGTCATGGGCATTCATCAGCCAGAAGGAGTGTAACGTGGAAAGTAATTCGGGTCTGGAAGTCGATAATCGTGAGAAAGCGGTTCAATACCTCTACGAACTAGCGGTTAAATTGCTGGAATTGGGCGGTTCAGACATTTTCATCACGGCTGGCAGCCCGCCGGCGCTCAAAGTCCACCAGGTTATTCACCGAGTCAGCGATCGTAAACTGACGCAGCAGCAGACGTCGATTCTGGTTCACTCGATCATGCGCGACCGCCATATCCGGGAGTTTGATCAGCATCACGAGGTTAACTTCTCACTGAATATCCCCGACTTGGCGCGTTTCCGGGTCAGCGCTTTCACCCAGCGCGGCAGCGCCGGGATGGTCATGCGGTTAATTAATAATGATATCCCGACGCTCGATGAGCTGAATTTGCCACCGATTCTCAAGGATATCGCCATGGCCCAGCGCGGGCTGGTCATTTTCCTGGGGGGGACCGGTTGCGGCAAGACGACTTCGATGGCGGCGATGCTGGATCACCGCAACCAACTCCGCCAGGAACATATCATCACCGTCGAAGATCCTATCGAGTTTTTCCATCACCACAAGCACTGTCTGGTCGATCAGCGTGAGGTGGGAACCGACACGGATTCCTACGAGATGGCGCTGAAAAACACGCTGCGCCAGGCCCCTAACGTCATCATGATCGGCGAGATCCGGGATCGGGACACTATGCAGTATGCGATCAATTTCGCCGAGACCGGCCATCTGTGCCTGACCACACTGCACGCTAATAATACCGACCAGGCGTTCGACCGGATTATCAACTTTTTCCATGAGGAAAAGCGGGCGCAGGTTCTGATGGACTTGTCGTTCAACATGAAGGCGTTTATTTCACAACGTCTGTTGCCGCGTGCGGACCAACCCGGCCTGATTCCGGCGGTAGAGGTGCTGCTCAATACGCCATTGATGGCCGAGTTGATTTTTCAGGGACGGGTCAAGGAACTGAAGCCGATGATGACCCGGTCCAGCGAACCGGGAATTGTCACCTTTGATCAGGCACTGTTCAACCTGTACGAGGCGGGCCGGATTAGCTACGAAACGGCGATCCGTCATGCCGATTCGGCGAACAACCTGCGGTTGCGGATCAAGCTGGAAAGTCAGCATCCCCAGCCCAAGTCCACCGGCGAAGCGCTGCTTCAGATCGAGGAAGACCGGCGGCATTAAGGCGATTTCCTGAGAGGCTGATTCTCACTCCAACCTAACGTGAGCATTTTGGCCACGGAATAACACGGAAAAACACAGAAAAAGAACGAATTTTCCATGTTTTTCCGTGTTATTCCGTTTTTTTTGTGGCTGATTTCTGGAACCTACACTTCCCCATAGCGGGATCCGGCACACAGTCGGGATGTTCGCTGAGCAGTTGATCGGCGGCATGACGAACGACGTTGAGCAAGTCCTGATCGCGCAGCAGGTCGGCGATGCGCAGGCTCTGTTCGCCGGTCTGGCGGGTACCCAGCACTTCGCCGGGACCGCGCAATTCCAGATCCCGGCGGGCGATTTCAAACCCATCATGGCACTCTCGCAGCACCGCCAACCGTTCACGGGAGACGTCCGATAGCGGCGGCCGGTAGAGCAGGACGCAACTGCTCTCCACGGCTCCCCGCCCGACCCGGCCCCGCAATTGATGGAGTTGCGCCAGTCCCAGCCGTTCGGGATTTTCAATGATCATCAGGCTGGCGTTGGGGACATCTACCCCGACCTCAATCACCGTCGTAGCGACCAGCAGATCGAGGTCGCCGGCTTTGAATTGAGCCATGACCGCTTCCTTGGCCGCTGCCGGCAATCGGCCATGCACCAGGCCTACGCGCAGTTCCGCCAGCCGTTCACCGAGTTGTTCCGCAGTGACGATTGCGGCCTGACATTGCAGGACTTCAGACTCCTCGATCAGCGGGCAAACCCAGTACGCTTGGCGACCACTGAGGCAGGCTTGGCGGACACGATCCACGACTTCATCACGGCGGCGATCTGGAGCAGCGACCGTTTTCACCGGCTGACGACCCGGTGGTAACTCGTCGATGATCGACGTGTCGAGATCGGCGTAGGCGCTCATGGCCAGCGTGCGGGGAATCGGGGTCGCCGTCATAATCAGTTGATGCGGACAGCGCCCGCCGACCCGGCCTTTTTCGCGCAAGGCCAGCCGCTGATGGACGCCAAAGCGATGCTGCTCATCGACAATGACCAGCGCCAGTTCCGCAAAGACGACCGCTTCCTGAAACAGTGCATGGGTGCCGACCGCAATTTGAATTTCGCCGGTGGCTAACCGTTCCAACACCGTGCGCCGCGCCTTGCCGGTCAACCGCCCGGTCAGCCAGGCGACTTCAATATCCAGTGCCTCCAGCCAGTGGCGGAAGTTACGATGATGCTGTTCGGCCAGTAATTCAGTCGGTGCCATCAGCGCGGCCTGGGCACCGGTATCCACCGCACGCAAGGCGGCAGCGGCGGCGACGACGGTTTTGCCGGAACCAACATCGCCCTGTAGCAGACGCAGCATCGGGCGCGGTTGCGCCAGGTCGGCGTTGATTTCATGCAAAACCCGTTGTTGGGCACCCGTCAACTGGAAAGGCAGGCGTTCCAGAAAACGCTGACTCAAGACACTGCCCGCGAGGGGCGGCGCGGCTTGGCGGCGGGTTTGTTCGCGTAACCGGCGCAGACTGATCTGATGAGTCAGCAGCTCTTCAAAGGCCAAGCGGCGCTGGGCGGGATGGCGACCGCTTTCCAAGTCGGCTAAAGCGACATCGGTCGGCGGTTGGTGGAGGAGCCGCACCGCTTCGGCGATGGGCGGCAGCTTCAACTGAGCCAGTAGCGTCAGCGGCAACAATTCCGGCAACAGCGTCTCGGCCTGCGCCAAGACCTGCTCCACCAGACCGCGCAGGGTGAACTGTTGCAGCCCGGCGGTGGCGGGATAAATCGGGGTCAGGCGATCTAGGACGGGGGGATCATCGGGGCCGATACGGCAACACTCCGGGTGGATCATCTCCAGCCGGCCGCTGTAACCGGCTCGCACCTCGCCGAAGCAGCGCAACCGGGTACCGGGTCGACCGAGCAGTTGTTGCTGTGGGGGACTGAAATGGAAAAAGCGCAGGGTCAGCATCCCGGTGCCATCGGCCAGATGACAGAGCAGGAAGCGGCGACCGCGCGCCGTGACTTCACTGCTCAGCACTTCCGCCTCAATTTGCGCCTCATCGCCGGATTGCAACTGGTTAATGGGCGTCAGGCGGCTGCGATCCTGATAGCGCAGGGGCAGATGCAGCAGGACATCGCCGATGGTGGCAATTCCCAAGCGGCGCAACCGTTCCGCCAGCTTCGGGCCGACACCCTTGAGCATGGTCACCGGCAACGCCTCGGACAGCAACGGCGGTGCAGCCTCACACACCGTGTCATCCATCCCAGGTTCCATCCGCCATAACTACCCGATTGCGTCCCTGCGCCTTGGCCTGATACAAGGCGGCGTCGGCCCGACCCAGCAGGGCGGGCGCATCCGTATCTTCCGGTTGCATCGCGGCCACACCGATGGACACCGTAATGACCGGCAGGTCGGTGTCCCGGTAGCGGGTGCGCTGTTGCTGGATGGCTTGCCGCAGACTTTCCAGCCGTACCACGGCGTCAGCGCGTGTGGAGCTGGGCAGAATCAATGTGAGTTCTTCGCCGCCGTAACGACAGGCGATATCGCTGGTGCGCAGGGATCGCCGTAACAACCCGCCAACGACGTGCAGCACGGCATCGCCGGCTTCATGGCCGTAGATATCGTTGAAGTGTTTGAAGTGGTCAATATCCAGCATAGCGACCGCGAGCGGTTGGTGATCGCGCTGGCAGCGGTGGAGTTCACGGTGCAGGGTTTCGTCCAGGTAGCGGCGGTTGAACAGACCGGTCAGCGGGTCACGGATCGCCTGTTCACGCAGGGCTTCTTCCAGGCGGTGGCGTTCGGTGATGTCCATGCAAGTGCCACGCAGTCCCACGATCTGGCGATGGACATCATATTGGGGTTCACCGCGACCGATGACCCATTTGGTTGAGCCATCAGGCCGAATCAGCTCCAAATCGATGGTATAGGGAATGCCGTGATCGAGGGCTTGGGTGACTGCGGCCTCCAGTTGCACCATACTTTCGGCGGTGTAAATTTGTGAGTGCTCCTGATAGGTGGGCGGTGGCCGGTTCGGATCGCGGTCGAAGATCCGATACAGTTCTTCAGACCAAATCACGGTATCGGTGGCGATCTCCCACTGCCAACTCCCGACCTTGGCCAACCGCTGCGCCTCTTCCAGCAGGTACTTAACCCGGTTTAACGCCTCCTCAGCCTGCTTGCGCTCGGTGATGTCCATCAGTGTACCCGTGACCTGTTTCGGTCGGCCCCTCTCATCCGGGTCAAAACTCTTACCCCGATCCAGCACCCAGCGCCAAGTTCCATCCCGATGGCGAACCCGGTATTCCGATTCGAAGGTAGGCCGCGACCCTTTGGCGACTTCTTCGTAGCGTTCCAAAAGCGGGGGTTGATCCTGCGGGTGGATGTGTTCCAGCCAGTTTTGCACAGTGAAGACCATCTCGCCGGGGCGATAACCCAATAGGCGCTGGTGACGTTTGTCCACGAAGGTCTCACCGGTCAGCAGATGGGCGGCGTATAACCCGGTGTTGCCGCCATCCAGCGCCAGATCCAGGCGTTCTTGAGCGATGCGATAGTCGTATTCCAGACGCTGCACGTTCATCATGATTTGGCTCAGGGTGAGCATGAGCATAACCACCATGGTGCCCAAGAGGATCATATCGATGAACGGTTGCAGGGCGATCGCCTGGTGTGGGATGGATCCCCCTGAAATCCAGACCTGTTCGGCGCGCATGATGTTGATCGCGACCAAAATTCCCAGTGAAACGACTTGCAACACGTCACTCGAACCAAAATAAACCGGACGTTGCCTCAGTAATACGGTGATAGTCCAGAGTTGAAACCCGCCATGGTAGAGGGCAATCACGGTGAGGCGGGCGGCAATGCTGGGTTCGAAATAAGTGAAATACGCAAACAGGGCGCAGAACGAGACTGAAGCGGCCATTTCCCAACCGTAGCCGATGCGCCGACTCCGGAAGGCCAGATTTCCACGATTGTTCAGCATCATGGACGCGAACCACAGGTAATTGGCCAGAATAATGGTCAGCCAAGGCGGAAAATGGTCGCGGGGCAGCATGAATAACGCGACACTCACCATCACGCAAAGATGCCCCGCTACCCACAAACCAAAGCCCGAATAGGTCTGGCGCGTCCAGAATACGAGAGCCATGCACAGGCTGGTCGTCAGGGATACCGCCAGTGTAGCGATTAGCAGCGTCTTGATGTCCATTAACTTAATGATCCGTAGGTCTATCGCGGCAGGCCTGTTCCTGCAAGGCTTCCCGCAGGCGCAAATTCGTCAGAGCCAGCTTAATGGATTTGCTGACCGTCAGGGCGAGGGTCTTCATCTCCCGGAAGGCCGGGTCGGGCAATCGGCCATCGGCGCTCACCAGGACGTGCGCCGTATCCTGGCGGGCGCTTTGCCGCAGCACATCGGTGGCTCCCAGACCGAGCGCCAGGATCAACCATGGCAGGAGGGCGAGGAGTCGTCTGGACAGCGTGAGGCCGGTGGGTGGTGGGGTCATGGAACGCTATAGTAATCTTTATTGACATTCATCGGCAGATGAGTCGCAGTAGTGGCCCGTGTTCCTGGTTCGAGTTTCAAAACCGACGATTGTCACTATAAACCATAGACTTTTGCGAATGCAGAAACTTTCGAGGGAACAGGGCATTGATTGTCGGCTCTCGCTGACGCCTGATCAGGCTGAACTCATCGTCGGCTTTTGGGCAGAGTCTGCCGAATGGCCTGAGCCGTGACTCCTCCCGCGCCAGCACCGCCGGGTCATGTTTCATGTTTCAAAATGAAACATACTGAAACGGTTTTTTGTTTCAAAGTGAAACAGCCG
>JAIFNF010000136.1 GCA_020047885.1 Gammaproteobacteria bacterium
ATCTGCTGGGATCATGGCTTTGACCGCGGATGAGGATCGCGCCACGGAAAGACACGGAAGACACGGAAAAAAGAATCTTCCGTGTTTTTCCATGTTTTTCCGTGGCCAGGTTTGGAAAGGTATGGGACTATTTTTTGCGAGTTGCCTAAGACGCTGTTCCTTCCTCCCCTCCCCTCCCCTCCCCTGCGCGGGGGAGGGGGCCTTGGCTTACAGCACTCGCACGCTCAACACGCCCTGCACTTCGGCGATCTGTGCGACAACCGCTTCTGACACGGCCACATCCGTATCGACCAGCGTGCAGGCAATTTCACCCCGTGATTTATTCAGCATGTCCAGAATGTTGATGCCCGCGGTGGAAATCGCGTTGGAAATCCGCTCGATCATGTGCGGGACGTTGGAGTTGACAATCGCCAGCCGTGGACCGCCATTACGCGGCATAACCACTTCCGGGAAATTGACAGAGTTGTGGACAATGCCGTTTTCCAGATAATCGCGCACTTGGTCGGCGACCATGATCGCGCAGTTGTCTTCGGCTTCCTCGGTGGATGCGCCCAGATGCGGCAGCATGATGACTCGGGGATGATCCTTGAGTCGGCTGGTCGGGAAGTCGCAGACATAGGACTTCAACTTGCCCGCCTCTAACGCTTCAAACAGCGCTTCCTCGTCGACCACGCCCTCACGGGAGAAGTTGAGCAAGGTCAGGCCGGGTCGGCAGTTCTTGAGGAACTGGGCGCCAATCAGACCGCGCGTGTCGTTGTTCAGCGGGACGTGCAGGGTCACAAAATCGGCCTGTGCCGCCATTTCATTGACGCTCAGCACCTGCTCAACCTGTGAAGATAACTGCCAGGCGTTGCTGACGGTGATGTGCGGATCGTAGCCGATCACGCGCATCCCGAGCGCCCGAGCGGCGTTGGCAACCTTGACGCCAATCGCGCCCAGGCCAATCACGCCCAAGGTGCGATTCGGTAATTCGATGCCGACAAAATTCTTCTTGCCGGATTCCACCTGCTTGGACAGTTCGGCGTCCGAACCTTGCAGCTTGCGGGTGTAGTCCCAGGCGGGACAGATATTGCGGGCGGCCAGCAACATGCCGGCGATGACCAGTTCTTTAACCGCGTTCGCGTTCGCGCCGGGGGCGTTGAACACGCAGATGCCCTTGGCGGTCATCTGGGGAACGGGTATGTTGTTGACGCCAGCGCCGGCACGGCCAATCGCTTTCACACTGGCGGGCACCGGCCAGTCGTGCATTTTGAAGGAACGCAGCAGCACGGCATCCGGGTGGGTGATTTCCGAAGCGATCTCGTAGCGGTCGCGGGGAAGGCGCTCCAAGCCGGAAACGCTAATGTTGTTCAGAGTCAGGATTTTGTACATCGTCTTCAAATTCGGGTGGGGTAAGCATCACACCGTCCCCTCGGCGGGAGAGGGCGGATGAACTCCCTCCCCACGGGTAGGGGAGGGCTAGGGTGTGGGGGATCAGCCGTGGCGCTTCTGGAAGTCGGCCATGAAGTTGACCAGCGCCTGGACGCCTTCCAGGGGAATGGCGTTGTAAATACTGGCGCGCATTCCGCCCACCGAGCGATGACCGGCCAGTGTGACCAGTCCGGCGGCCTTGGCCTCGGCCAGGAACGGCTTGTCCAGCGCTTCATCGGGTAGGGTAAACGGTACGTTCATCCACGAGCGGTAGGCGGGATCGACGGGATTCTTGTAGAAGCCAGAGTCGTCAATCGTCTTGTACAGCAAATCAGCCTTCGCCTTGTTGCGTTGGCCAATGGCGACCAGCCCGCCCTGCGCTTTCATCCATTGGAACACCAGCCCGGCGATGTACCAGGCATAGGTCGGCGGGGTGTTGTACATCGACCCTTCCTTGGCCATCGTGGCGTAATCCAGCATGGTTGGCGTCCCGGCCACGGTTTGCCCCATCAGGTCGTCGCGGACGATGACGATGGTCAGGCCGGCGGGACCAATATTCTTCTGGGCGCCGGCGTAGATCACGCCAAATTTGCTGACTTCAATGGGGCGCGATAGCAGCGTTGAGGAGAAATCGGCAGCGAGCGGCACGCTGACTTCGGGCACGGTGTGCAGTTCGACACCGCCGATGGTTTCGTTGGGCGTGTAGTGCAGATAGGCCGCGTCCGGGTTGCATTTCCAGGAATCAGGAGCCGGCACGGTGGTGAAGTTGACCGGCTCGGAACTGGCCACCACGTTGACCTGGCAGAATTTTTTGGCTTCGGAAATAGCCTTTTTCGACCACATGCCGGTGTTGAGGTAATCGGCCTGGGTCTTGCCGCGCAGCAGGTTCATGGGCACCATGGCGAACTGGCTGGACGCGCCGCCTTGCAGGAACAGAGTTTTGTAATTCGCGGGGATGTTGAGCAATTCACGCAGATCGGCTTCGGCCTGCTCGGCGATGGCGACGAACTCCTTGCCGCGATGGCTCATTTCCATCACCGACATGCCGGAGCCGTGCCAGTCGAGCATCTCGGCTCTGGCTTGTTCGAGAACCGCCTCGGGGAGCATGGCGGGACCTGCGCTAAAGTTATAGGGGCGTGGCATCTTGGACTTCCTTACAATGACGACAGAAAATGCCGCGCATGGTAGCAGAAACATGAAGGTTGGGCATCATGGCGTTGGGGGGAGCGCGGCTGATTCAGCAGATCGGTTCTGATTGAGCGCCAGCAACGCATCCCGACACTCAATATGCTGCAATGGCTTGAGAATCGGCTGATCATTCAGACTGTAGCCATGCCCGAGCATCCATTGAATTTCGCCAATCCACACCGTGAGCCGCGCCAGTTCCGCCGCGTAGGGACTGATTTCGATCCCCAATACCGCTTCCGGGCCTACCGTCGGAAAGCCGCGTTGCAACCCCAGGGGCTCGGCTTCCAGCATCACCTGATGTTCGAGATCCACCCACCGTTGCGCCAGCCCACCCGTTAACGTCGCGGCGTCTTGGGTCACCGATTCCCGCATCCGGGAGGGCTGCAGGCGGAGCGGTTCGGTAAACGCCCATTTCAGCAGGGTAAATTTGGGTGGATCAGCGAGATCGTCCAGCGTCAGCCGATGGGTGACGTTGACTGTGTTGGTGAAATTGGCGTGTGAATCTCAATCGTTTCCATGTCGGAAACGATGAGCAGCGGCGGGTTATCCAGCGCCAGGGCATACTGCTGTAGTTGCCGCAACGCCGTGCCCAAATCCTGATGCTTGCCCTTGTACTCCTAGGCAAACCGGTTCTTGTACCAGACATCAGCCCACCCCTTACCGCCTCCAGTCTTCGTCACTCCCTTCTCGAAGGTGAACCATTCGCCTTGCGGATTAGCTTCCAGCGGTGGGTCAATGTCCAGCAACCGACAGAGTTTATTGAAAACCGATTGCGAGCCACTGCCCTCAGTCAGCGTTAGTGCCCGACATAAGGCGATGAATTCGGCGATTTCAGCAGGAGCGGCCATCAATGAAATGAGCGGTTCAGGGTAGGGGAATGACGATTAGCAAGACTATTCAGCGGCGTATCTCGCTTTCACCCGGTTGCGACCATTACGCTTGGCTTCATACAAGGCTTCGTCGGCACGCGCGACTATACTATTGGGATGGTCGCTTGGCTGGTATGTAGTGACCCCGAAACTAGCGGTCTTTTGCCGAACAACTGGAAAATCATGGCTTTGCATAATCTGCCGCAGGTTTTCCGCCAAGGTCATCGCCCCCGTCTGATCGGTATGCGGGCAAATTACCATAAATTCCTCACCGCCCCAGCGGCCCACAAAATCCGTCTTTCGTGTGTTGGTTGCGAGAATTTTGGCCACGGCGATGAGCACTTGATCACCGACTTGATGACCATAGGTGTCGTTAACCGCTTTAAAGTAGTCAATATCCAGAAGAATGACGCTAAAGGGCTGACCGTAGCGCAGCGCACGCTGGATCTCGGTCTTGAACACCTCATCGAGCTTTAGCCGATTGAACAGCTCCGTCAGTCGGTCGGTGATGGCAAGTCGCTCCAGTTCCTGATTCAGCGCTGTCAGCTTGCGGTTCCAGTAGAGGACGACCAGCATCACGAATCCGCCGCCCAGAAGAACCTGCCAAACCAAGGTGTAGTCGATCCCCTGCTGCACATTGATCGAGACATGCTTGTTGGCAATGGCTTCGCGTTCTTGCGCCGTGATCGTCTTGACGCCTTTGTCGAGAATGTCGCGCAGCAGTGGTTCTTCTTGCAAAACGCCAATGCGCAGTTTGTTGCTGTACTCGGGAATCTGTCCGGCGATTTTCAGATTGAACAGACCCTCTTTCTTGATCGCGTAAGCCGCGACAATCAGCGAGCGAATCGTCATATCGGCCTTGCGTTCTGATACCAGCGCAATCGCCTCGGCTTCACTGCTGGTCGTCACAATCTTCAGATCGGGATAATCCACCCGGACACGTTCCGCGATCATCGTGCCGCGCGGTACCGCCAGGGAATGATCGGTGAGTCCTCGGGGGTCGCCGATATACGGATGTTCCTCACGGGTGATGATGATATTTTGGTCGTAGAAAATCGGCTCGGTAAAGATGAGCCATTTATCGCGTTCAGGCGTCTGGTTAAGAAAGCTCAACATCTGGCACTGCTGGGCTTTAGCAGCAGCCAGCGATTCATCCCAGCTTTTCACCGGGAACACTTCGATCCTGAGGCCGACGCGCTGGGCAACCAATTGCACGAGATCAGCCGCGATGCCCTCATGACGGCTCTGTTCGTTGATCCACTCGAAGGGTGCCCAGTCCGGATCAACGCACATCCTGATAGTCTCGGCGCGCTCACGATAAGCCTGCTCCTGTGGGGTAAACTGGATATTGGGTAGCGGGGTTTGAGCTGCTTGGACCACGGCAAAGGCACCGACCACCCACAGCAAAAAAACAACTTTGATGAACATTCGGATATGCGTGGGAAGATTCGGGTTAAAACATATTCAATTCCAGTTTAGCCCGCATTGACATCAATTCCGGCGTCCAGGGCGGCTCCCAGACCAGCAGCACGTTGACCGATTCGATACCGGCGCGATGGCGAACGGCATTCTCCACCCATTCGGGCATGGAACCGGCCACCGGACAACCCGGCGCGGTCAGGGTCATCCGAATGTCAGCGTGGTTGCCGATGGGGTCGACGTCGATGCCGTAGATCAGGCCCAGCTCATAAACATCGACCGGGATTTCCGGGTCGTAGACGGTCTTCAGCGCTTCGATAATCCGGGCTTCTAGTTCATCGGCGTCGGGCAGACTGGACACAGCATTAGCATCGGTCATATTGAATTCTCCTGAGCGTTGGTCGCCCCTCACCCCCGACCCCTCTCCCGGAAGGAGAGGGGAGTATTTATTCAGTCGCCACGGCTTCTTTATGTTCTTCCAGAGCGGCGCGGACGGCGTGCCAGGCCAGGGTGGCGCATTTAACTCGACTCGGATAATCGCGCACGCCGGCCAGGACGCTGAGTTTGCCCAAGCCCTTCGGGCATTCGCAATCGGTGGTCACCACATCGTGGAACGCCTCAAACAGATGCTCCACTTCAGCAATGGGTTTGCCCTTGAGCGCCTCGGTCATCAGCGATGCCGAGGCACTGGAAATCGCGCAACCCGCCCCCTGAAAGGTGATGTCGTTAATCACCTCGTCCTCGATATCCAGATAGACACTGATCCGGTCGCCACACAGCGGATTTACGCCATCGGCATGGTGGGTGGGATGCGGCAGGATGCGAAAATTCCGCGGCCGCTTGTTATGGTCCAGGATGACTTCCTGGTACAGATCACGCAGGTCGTTCATAGGTCAAACATCTCCTTGACTTTCCAAAGGGCGGCGACCAGGACATCGACCTCGTCGCGGGTGTTGTAAACAGCGAATGACGCCCGGGCCGTCGCCGGGACGCCGTAGCGTTGCATGACCGGCTGAGCGCAGTGATGGCCAGCGCGAATCGCCACGCCTTCACGGTCGAGAATGGTGCCGATGTCGTGGGGATGGGCGCCCTGCATGGTGAACGCCACCAGCGCCGCCTTGTCCCGCGCCGTCCCCATGATCTTCAGGCCGGGAATTTCGCCAAGTTGCGCTGTCGCGTAATCCAGTAGGGCATGTTCATGGGCGGCAATGGCGTCCAGCCCTATCGCGTTCACCCAGTCCAGCGCCGCGCCGAGACCGATCACGTCGGCAATACTCGGGGTGCCGGCCTCGAATTTGTTGGGCAAATCGGCGTACTCGGTTTTCTCGAACGTCACCAACCGAATCATGTCCCCACCGCCCTGATACGGCGGCATCGCCTCCAGCAGCGCTTTCTTGCCGTACAGCACGCCGACCCCGCTGGGGCCGTAAATTTTGTGGGCAGAGAAGGCGTAGAACTCGCAATCCAGCGCCTGTACGTCCACGCTCAAATGCGGGATGGATTGCGCACCGTCGACTAGCACTGGAATGCCCCGCGCATGAGCCATTTCAATCATCCGCTTCGCCGGATTCAGCGTACCCAGCGCATTGGACAGATGGACGAAGGCCACCAGTTTCACCGGCCCGTCCAGCAACCGCTCATACTCATCCAGAATCAACTCACCGGCATCAGTGAACGGCACCACTTTCAATATCGCCCCGGTGCGTTCGCACAGCAATTGCCACGGGACGATATTGGAATGATGCTCCATGCCGGTAATCACGATTTCATCGCCGGCCTTGACCGTCTGGCCGCCGAAGCTGCTGGCGACCAGATTGATGCTCTCGGTGGTGCCCCGAGTGAAAATGATTTCCTGGGTACTGGCGGCGTTCAAAAAAGCCCGCACTTTCTCCCGCGCACCCTCATAGGCGATGGTCGAGCGTTCCGATAACAGATGGACGCCGCGATGAATATTCGCGTAATAGCCGCTGTAACACTCGCTGATCGCGTCGATGACCGCTTTCGGCTTCTGCACCGATGCGGCGTTATCGAGGTAGACCAGTGGCTTGCCATGAACCCGCTGGCGCAGGATCGGAAAATCGGCGCGAATGCGGGCAATGTCCAGTTCCAGTGCACTCATCAGGCACCTCCCTCCACCAGATCCAGCGCCAGACGACTGGCCAGTAATCGGGTCAGGCGCTCGCGCAGAGGTGTCAGGCGGATGCGATTCAAACTGTCATTGGCGAAGGCGTAGACCAATAGCGCCCGCGCCTGAACAGCGGGAATGCCCCGGGCGCGGAGATAAAATTCGGCATCGACATTGAGAAAACCAGTGGTGGAACCGTGTCCGCACTTCACATCATCGGCCAGAATTTCCAGCCGGGGATTGGCCTGCGCCTGCGCCTGTTTGGACAGCAGCAGATTCCGGTTGAGCTGGCGGGCGTCGGTCTTCTGCGCGTGTTGGCGGACGTGGATCATCCCGTCAAACACCGTGCGCGCCTGGTCATCCAGCACCGATTTGAAGACTTGCTCACTGGTGCCGTGCGGCTGCGCATGTTCGACCCGGACATGGCTATCGCTGAACTGCTGATCCCGCGCCAGGGTCAGGCCATTCAGTTGACAACTCGCACCCTCGCCATCCAGCAGCACCTCCAAATCGGTACGCGCCAGTTGGGCACCCAGTGAAATGAGATGCAGAGCAACCTGACTGGCGCGCTCCTGACGCACCCGGATGCCGCCAAGATGGAACGCAGTCGGCGCTTCTGCCTGAATCTGCGCATACTCCAGCATCGCGTTTTCGCCCAGCGCCAGTTCCGCCACCGGCCCATTGAGAGACTGACCCTGTCCGCCGTACTCAACCACCACGGTCGCCTGCGTATCCGCTTCCATGGTCAGCAGGATGCGCGGATGGACGGCCAGATGATCGCCGGTGGTGTAGAACACCAGATGAATCGGTACATCCAGCACCGTCCCACGCGGCAGATGCACGAGTGCGCCATCTTCCCAGAATGCCGTGTTCAACGCGGCAAAGGCATGATTTTTCAGACCCGGTACTCGATCTAGGCGCGGCTCAATCAATTCGGGATGGGTCAATAGCGCCTGGCCGAGACTGGCGACTAAGGCGTTACCGGGCAAATTGCGCAACCGCGACAGATTTGGCGTAAACCGGCCATTGACGAACACCAGTCGATGCGTTGGCGCTTTCCCCAACGTCGGCAAAACCTCAGCACCCACGGTGGCTTGACCGGGGCGTTGCCAGGCCATCGCCTGTAAAGCGCTTAAATCGGTGAGCCGCCACGCTTCCTGCTGACGGGTGGGCAGATCCAGTTTCCCGAAACGATCCAACGCCGTGCGGCGCAATTTGGCGATGGCGTCCGGTTCATCGCGGCGAGCCATACTTTCGGCAAACCGCTGGCGGTACAGGTCAGAGAAGGGCGACGCGGTCATGATCGCGGTCTCACGCTGCGGCCCGGCGCGCCCGGCCCGGTTCCTCGTTGTAAAGCGCGTAACCCTGCGCCTCCAGTTCTACCGCCAATTCCTTACCGCCAGATCGGGCGATTTTACCGTTGACGAGGACGTGGACGTGGTCAGGAACGATGTAATCCAGCAGCCGCTGATAGTGGGTAATCACCAGAAACCCGCGTTCCGGGTTGCGCAAGGCATTCACACCATCCGCAACCACTTTCAGGGCGTCAATATCCAGCCCGGAGTCCGTTTCGTCCAATACCGCGAAGCGGGGTTGCAACACGGCCATTTGAAAGATTTCATTGCGCTTCTTCTCCCCACCGGAGAAGCCTTCATTGACCGAGCGCTTGAGCATGGATTCATCCATCTTCACCAATTCCATGCGCTCGCGCACCAGTTCCCAGAAGTCCATCGCGTCTACGGGTGATTCACCGCGATATTTACGAACCGCATTGACCGCTGCCTTCAGGAAATACAGATTGGCGACGCCAGGGATTTCTACCGGATATTGAAACGCTAGAAACAGCCCTTCACAGGCGCGGGTTTCCGCGTCCATCTCCAGCAGATTCTTACCGTCAAACCGGATTCCACCCTGGGTCACGGTATAACCCTCGCGACCCGCAATGATATTGGCCAGCGTACTCTTGCCGGAACCATTCGGTCCCATAATGGCGTGAGTTTCGCCAGGTTGAATGGTCAGGTCGATGCCCTTGAGGATGTCTCGACCCTCGACCGTGACGTGCAGATTGTGGATTTCCAGCATGTTTTTCATACCCTGAGCGGTTAGTCTTTAAAATATTCAGTCTTTAGCTGATCACCCAACACTGCCTTCCAGCTTCAACTCGATGAGTTTTTGCGCCTCGACCGCGAATTCCATCGGCAATTCCTTGAAGACCTCTTTACAGAACCCGTTGACAATCAGACTCACCGCATCTTCGGTACTAATGCCGCGCTGTTTGCAGTAGAAAATCTGGTCTTCACTAATTTTCGAGGTGCTGGCTTCATGCTCCACCAGGGCACTGGGATTCTGCACATCGATATAGGGAAAGGTATGTGCACCGCATTGGTCGCCCATTAACAGCGAGTCACATTGCGAGTGGTTACGGGCGTTTTCGGCGGTCGGCAGGATTTTAACCAGTCCCCGATAGGCATTTTGCCCGCGTCCCGAGGAAATCCCTTTGGAAACGATGGTGCTACGGGTGTTCTTGCCAATATGGATCATCTTGGTGCCGGTATCGGCCTGCTGGCAATCGCGGGTTAGGGCGACGGAATAGAACTCGCCGACGGAATTTTCCCCCCGCAATACGCAACTCGGATACTTCCAGGTAATTGCCGAACCGGTTTCCACCTGCGTCCAGGAAATCTTGGAATTGCGACCCCGGCACATGCCGCGCTTGGTCACGAAGTTGTAAATGCCGCCTTTGCCTTCAGCGTCGCCCGGATACCAGTTCTGCACCGTGGAGTATTTAATCGTCGCATCATCCAGCGTGATTAACTCCACAACGGCTGCATGAAGCTGGTTTTCATCACGCTGAGGCGCGGTGCACCCTTCAAGGTACGACACATAAGCGCCTTCATCGGCAATAATCAACGTCCGTTCAAACTGCCCGGTATTACTGGCGTTGATGCGGAAGTAGGTGGACAACTCCATCGGGCAGCGCACCCCCTTCGGAATGTAGACGAAGGAGCCATCAGAGAAGAGTGCTGAATTTAAGGTGGCATAGTAGTTGTCGCGGTAGGGCACCACTGTGCCGAGGTATTTACGCACCAGTTCCGGATGTTCATGCACGGCCTCGGAGAACGAGCAGAAAATAATGCCCTTTTCTGCCAGTTTGCCCTTGTAGCTGGTCGCCACCGAAACCGAGTCGAACACCGCATCCACGGCGACACCGGCCAGAATTTCCTGTTCTGCCAGCGGGATACCGAGCTTCTCGTAAGTACGACGTAACTCAGGATCAATCTCATCCAGGCTTTTCGGCCCCTCGCCCTTTTGCTTGGGCGCGGAGTAATAGGAAATCGCCTGATAATCAATCGGCGGATAGTGAACCCGCGCCCATTCCGGTGTAGCCTGGGTCAGCCAGTGGCGAAACGCTTCCAGTCGCCAGTTCAGTAGCCAGTCCGGTTCCTGCTTCTTGGCCGAAATCAGCCGAACCACCGCTTCATTCAGACCCGGCGGCACGGTGTCCTGTTCGATATCGGTCACGAAGCCGTATTTATAGTCACTGGTAGCCAGGCTTTCGAGAGTGCTGTCAGTCATATCAGGATTCCTGCGGGCGAATTCGGCGATTCAGATGGGATAGTCAGCGGTGCTGAGGGTCGCGGTGCGCTGCATCGGGTGAAAACGCACCGGAGGCGGCGACTGCGGGCGACTCATTTCCGCCAGGCTGATGCTTTGCAGTGCGGTATGAATGGCCTGATTGATGCGCGGCCAGTGCCCGCTGACGTCGCAATGTTCCTGCCGGACGCAACCCTCATGGGCGTCGTCAGCACTGCATTCAGTAATGGCGAGCGGACCTTCCAGCGCACTGATGATGTCTGCGGCAGAAATATCCATGGCCGGTCGCGCCAGGTGATAACCGCCCTGTGCGCCACGCTGGGAATTCAGCAGGCCAGCACGGGTCAGGGCTTTGAGAATCTTGCTGACCATCGGCAGCGGTAACCGGCGCTGCTGCGCGAGGGCGGCGGCGCTGCGCGGCTGGCCTTCCGTCTGCGCCAGCCCGGTCATCAGCAAAATGCCATAGTCGGCTTCACGGGTGATGCGAATCATCCTGCCCTCCGCAAGGTTTATCTAATCAGCACCTGATTAGTGCTATTTGTGCGTAGGATAGTTCCAAACGGCGTGTTTGCCAAGGGGGGGTTCACTGAGGGAATGCGCTGCCGAACACTGGCAGAACGTCACCCGGCTGTCGGCTTGATTCGAGCGTTATGGGTTTCCAGCCAGCCAGGTTGCGCCGAACTTGCTCCACAACACGGCAGCGCTGGCCGCCGCCGCCAGAATGAGCGGCAACACGATCCACAGCACGTGATAGCGATGTGGCTCCAGTTTCGACGGCAGTGGCGGTTTCAGTTGCGGCGGCAGTGGCGCCTTGTACTCCGGGTCGCGACGTGCCTGTAGCTCATTCTCCAGCATGGCCAGCAGGCGCATCTCGCGCTCGCGGGCTTGCCGCAACTGATCCTGTAACACCTCGACCAGCGTGTTATTCGCGGTCGAAACATCCACGGGCGCTGGAAGCTGATTTTTGGGCTGCATTGGGAAATTAACCTCATCTGGCTCAAGTGGGTGGGTGAAACCGGCGCTAACAACTGGTCGCCCGGTCGCTGGTGCAGCGACCGGGCAGGTTTCAGCCGGGTTTAAGGCTGGATGACCGGGTGATAGATGATCTCCAGTTCCGTCCCTTCGGTTTGCAGGAACCGGATCATCTGGCCCTGCATTTCAGCCGTTACGCCCAGAGTGGCGGCATTGGGTTGCAGCAGCGTTCCGTGGTCGCCCTGATTGAAACGCAC
>JAIFNF010000206.1 GCA_020047885.1 Gammaproteobacteria bacterium
GTTGGGCGACGATAACTGGATTATGGCCTATGTCCATATCGCGCATGATTGCATCATCGGTAACCGGACGATTTTCGCCAATGGCGCGTCGTTGGCCGGACACGTTCATATTGAGGACGATGTCGGTCTGGGCGGCTTTGCCCTCGTCTATCAATTTACCCGACTGGGCGCGCACAGCTTCTGCGGTTTTGCCTGTGGGGTGCATCGGGACGTGCCGCCCTATGTGACGGTGGCCGGCTATCGGGCTGAGCCCTATGGAATTAATGCTGAAGGGTTGCGCCGCCGGGGCTTTTCTGACGAAGAGATTCAGATGATTCGCCGCGCCTACAAGGTGATCTACCGGGGGAATCTGCGGTTGGAAGAGGCGGTCGCCAAAGTTCGGGAGATGACCGTCGAATCGCCGCGCCTGGACATTCTGGCTGATTTTCTGGCCGCGCCGTCCCGCAACGGCATTGTCCGCTGACCAGCGGCCGGGCGATGCGCATCGCTCTCGTCGCCGGAGAATTGTCGGGCGATCTACTGGGCGCGGGGTTAATCGCTGCGCTGAAGCAACGCTATCCCCACGCTGATTTCGTGGGCGTTGGTGGTCCGGCCATGGTCAACCAGGGGCTGGACAGTTGGGTTCCGCTGGAACGGCTGGCGGTGATGGGACTGGTTGAAGTATTACGCCATCTGCCGGAACTGTTCCGCATTCGGCGGCATTTGCGTCAGCGGTTGTTAGCAGAGCCGCCCGCCGTCTTTATTGGCATTGACGCCCCTGATTTTAATCTCGGCCTGGAGCGGCAGTTGCGCGTTCATGGCATTCCGACCGTTCATTATGTCAGTCCCACGGTCTGGGCGTGGCGGCCATGGCGGGTGCGCAAGATCGCTCGCGCCGTCGATCTAATGCTCACCCTGTTCCCCTTCGAATCGACTTTCTACCAGCAGCAGGGTGTCCCGGTGCGTTATGTCGGCCATTCGCTGGCCGATGAGATTCCGCTGCCCGCTGGCGATGCCTTGGCAGCCCAGCAGGCCTTGCAGGTATCGGTTCCCCCTGAAAGCCGCGTCGTCGCGCTGTTGCCCGGTAGTCGCATGGGCGAGGTCAGCCGGTTGGGGCTGCTGTTTCTGGAAACCGCCCGCTGGTTGCTGACGCAACGCGCCGATTTGCAATTCCTGATGCCCGCAGCGACTCCCACCATCCATAACTTCTTGACTGCCCTGCATTCAGCGCAAGCGCCCGATGTGCCGTTAACCCTGACACAGGGTAGTTCCCGCGAGGTGATGGCGGCTGCGGATGTGGTATTGCTGGCTTCAGGGACGGCGACGCTGGAAGCGATGTTGCTCAAGCGGCCGATGGTGGTCGCGTATCGGGTTGCGCCGTTGACGGCCTGGATCGCGCGGCGACTGGTGACAATCCGGCATTTTGCATTGCCTAATCTGTTGGTGGGACGTGAATTAGTCCCGGAGTTTTTTCAGGAAGCGGCAACGGTGGAGAATCTCGGCGCTGCGGTATTACGCTGGCTCGATGACGGGGTTGCTGTCCTGTCGCTGGCCAAACAATTTACCGATCTCCATGCTCAGTTACGTTGCGACGCCAGCCAGCAAGCGGCTGCCGCAGTGGCCGAGTTGCTGGAGACGGGTCGAACCCTTAACCCTTGAAGTTTGAAACTCGCCATGGCTTTTTCCGATAACTACACTCAGCGCCAAGCCCTGCTCGCGGTCTATGAAGACTGTTTCCCACTGGAGCAGGCGGTTTTGCAATTTCTGTCGATCATTTATACCGGCATTGGCAAAACGGCGTTGATCGACTATCTCCGGCCTTGCGGTCTGCCGGTTTTCAAAATCAAGGGCTTTCCCCAGCCGGGCCTCACGCCGATTCTCAAGCAGCTCATCGATAAAAAGCTGGTGGTCGTCGGTGATTCTAATCAACATCGTTGCCAAACCCTGATTATTGAAGAGGTAGCCCGCCGTGCGGTTCGGGAAGGACATTTTGAAGCGATGGCCAAGGTCGTCCAGGAAAAAAGACGGGGTTCCAGTTGGGGTGACCGGTTGTATTTCAGCGATTATCAGACCGGGCTGACTGAATTACGTATCGCCTTTTACCGTCGCGATATGCCGCGTACTCAGCGTATTCTGGAAGCCTGCGAAAAGGCTTTTCCCCGCGACTTTTTCCAATATCCTCCCTGGCTGCTGATTTTTAACAATCCATTGCACCCGGAAGATATTCTGACCTTCACCGACGAGTTGGTTGGCCAAGCGGTGGTCACGCTGTTTACGTCGGCCGTGCGCAACCTGCAACCGGCGACTGAACTCATCGCGCTGGCCGAGCAGTTGCTGGCCGGGAACCGGTGCGTGGCGACCATGCACTATTACCTGGCGGAACAGGCGCTGTTGTGCGGCGATCCGGCCAAAGCCCGCAGTTATCTGACACCGGGCGAAAACGACTACGATCAGGCGCTACGCGGCTGGCTGGCTTTTCTGGACGGTGCCAATGAACAAGCCCTTCAGCACTATGAGAACGCGCTGAAACTGCTCCGCAAGCGTACCGGCAAGCGCAAAGTCTATTTCGATCATTTGGCGGGTCTGTTCTACATCCTGGCGTTATTGGCCAGTAATACCGCCGCTCATTTGCGTCAGGCGCTGGAGGCGACCGCGCCGCTGTTTGAAAAGGGTGCCCACTCGCCCTACCTGTCTGCGTATCGCGTGCTGCGCGGAGTTGTCGAAGTTCAGCAGGGACAGCGGCAACATCTCGAGGCATTGGATCCGAATGTCCAGCTTCCCCCGACGGACCGTTTTTTCCAGATCATCGCCATATTCTGGCTCCATGCCGCCGAGGCTCAACCCTTGCGCAAACCGGCCACCGCGTTGCTGAACACGGCGCGGGACAATGGCTATGTCTGGTTTGCCACGGAATTGACCGAATTATTGCGCTGTTTAGATGGGGGAACGGAGGGTCGGGAGGTGGGGTCTGGACGCTCCATGACCCGGTTGTTCCATTTGAAGGAGCCTTGGGAACATGCGTTGAGCGCCCTGCTCGATCTATCCCGGCAGGGGCAGGAAACCTCCGCCAGCGCCGCGCCGACCCGGCTGGTGTGGTGGATTTCCTGGCATAAAAGCGGGATCTGCTCGATCTACCCACGCGAACAGAAGCGTGATGCCCGTGGCCAGTGGACCCTGGGGCGGGCGGTTGCCCTGAAACGGCTGTACGGGGCATCGAAAAATCTGGACATGCTCACCCCCCAGGATCGTGAAGTTTGCGCCTGCCTCCATGCGGTCAGCACCGGTTATTACGGCGGTGTCGCTCACGAATTTAATCTGGAGAAGGCGTTACCGCTTCTGGCCGGGCATCCGCTGATTTTCTGGGAAGACAATCCCACCGTGCGGGTAGAACTGGTGCGGGGTGAACCGGAATTGCTGGTGACGCCCAAGGGGTCACAGTGGCGGCTGGAACTGTCACCCGCCGCGCAAGAGGGCGAAACCCTGCACGTGGTGAAGGAAGCACCGACCCGGCTCAAAGTGGTCGTGTTCAGCAAGGCGCATCAGGCCGTCATGTCGATCCTGGGGAAGGGTTTGGTGGTGCCAGCGCGCGCCAAGGATCAGGTGCTGGCCACCGTCGCCGCGATGTCCGGTCTGGTGACAGTGCAATCCAGTCTCGACGCGGGCGTAGAGAATCTGCCGGAAGTGCCAGCCAGTCCAGTGCCGCATATCCATCTGTTGCCCTTTGGCGAGGGGTTAAAGATAGCGCTGAGGGTGCGTCCTTTTGGCGCGGGACCGTACTATCAGCCGGGCACGGGCGGTGAGCGGGTCATTGCCGAGATTGACGGCCAGCGCGTGCAAGCCCGGCGCAAGCTGAAACAGGAGCGCCAACAGGCCGCGCAGGCGATCAAGGCTTGTCCGACGCTGGCCCGGCAGGTGGTGGAGGATGGCGAATGGTTGCTGGACGATCCCGAGACCTGTCTGGAGGCGCTGCTGGAATTGCAGGCGCTGGGCGATCAGGTGGTGTTGGCGTGGCCAGAGGGTGAGAAATTCAAGGTCAATGCCTCGGTATCGCTGAAACAGTTGCGCCTGAGTGTCCAGCGTCGGCAGGACTGGTTCAATGTCGAGGGCGAACTGCGGCTGGACGACCAGGTGTTGAACATGCGCCAGTTGCTGGAGCTGCTCGCCCATAGTCCAGGCCGGTTCGTGCCGCTGGGTGATGGGCAGTTTCTGGCGCTGACGCAGGAATTCCGCAAGCGGCTGGAAGAATTGCGTGGGTTCGGGGAATTAACCGCCCAAGGCGCCCGGTTCCATCCGCTAGCCGCCCCGGCGCTGGAATCGCTTTTTGAAGAAGCCGGTTCGGTGCGCACCGATGCCGCCTGGAAAGCGCAGATCAAGCGCTTGCGCGAGGCGGAGGTGTTGCAGCCGGTCGTGCCTTCGACGCTGCAGGCCGAGTTGCGGGACTATCAGGCGGAGGGTTTCGCCTGGCTGGCGCGGCTCGCTTACTGGGGCGTCGGTGCCTGCCTGGCGGACGACATGGGTCTGGGTAAGACCGTACAGGCGCTGGCGTTGATCCTGAGCCGGGCGGAAGACGGTCCTGCTTTGGTAGTCGCGCCGACCTCGGTGTGTTTGAACTGGCTGGATGAAATTCGCCGCTTCACGCCCACCCTGACGCCGACGGTGTTCGGCAGCGGCGACCGTAAACAGACGGTGGAGCGGATGGGAGCGTTTGACCTGCTGATTTGCAGCTACGGGCTGATGCAGCAAGAAGCGGAACTGCTGACCGGCCGGGAATGGCGGACTATCGTGCTGGATGAAGGGCAGGCGATTAAGAACACGGCGACCAAGCGTTCGCAGGCGGCGATGGCGCTGCGCGGCGATTTCAAAATGATCGCCACCGGGACGCCGATTGAGAACCATCTGGGCGAGTTATGGAACCTGTTCCGCTTTATCAATCCCGGCCTGTTGGGTTCGCTGGAGCGCTTTACCCAGCGGTTCGCGACGCCGATTGAACGGGAGGATGAGTGGGCGCGTCGCCGGTTGAAGCAGTTGATTCAGCCGTTCATTCTACGGCGGCTGAAATCCGAGGTGCTGGAAGCGCTGCCGCCGCGTACCGAGATTCTGTTACGGGTGGAGCTGGAGGCGGAGGAGGCAGCGCTGTACGAGGCGCTGCGGCAACAGGCACTGACGCGGTTGGCCAAGGTGGACGATACCGACACGCATAAATCCTTCCAGATCCTCGCCGAGATTATGAAATTGCGCCGGGCGTGTTGCCACCCGAAACTAGTGTTACCGGAGACCGAGTTAAGCGGGTCCAAGCTGGCGGTGTTTGAGGAAGTGTTGGATGAATTGCTGGAGAATCGCCACAAGGCGCTGGTGTTCAGCCAGTTTGTTGATCATCTGGCGATTATTCGCGGTCTGCTGGATCGGAAGAGCGTGGTTTATCAATATCTGGATGGTAGTACGCCGGCTCCTGAGCGCAAGCAACGGGTGGACGCTTTCCAGGCGGGGAAGGGCGATGTATTTCTCATCAGCCTGAAAGCGGGCGGGCTGGGGTTGAATTTGACCGCTGCTGATTATGTGATTCACATGGATCCGTGGTGGAATCCGGCGGTCGAGGATCAGGCTTCCGACCGGGCGCACCGGATTGGTCAGCAACGGCCGGTGACGATCTACCGGCTGGTGACGCAGGGGACGATTGAGGAGAAGATCGTGGCTTTGCACCATCAGAAGCGCGATCTGGCCGAGCAGTTGCTGGAAGGCACGGGCACCAGTGGGCGGGTTTCTGCGGAGGATCTGCTGCGGTTGTTGCAGGAGGAGGTGGCGTAGGCGTTCGCAGGTAGGGTGTTGAACGACTCACTGGCGTCTTCAACGCATCACTTTATCCGCCATCCCGATGTCCGCCAGATACTGCGGGTACAACGCATAGGCCGGTTTAAGAATCGGCAGCAGGCGCAGGGTTTTCGGCACATTACCTTTGGCGATCACCTGCCGACGAGTCAGTGCCGAGACCAGATTCACCCGACCATGCCAAAATGCATGAGCAAAGTCGGCGCTCATCCGCATCGTCACTTCCGGCTGACCAGTGAAAGTGTTGCCCTGGTAAATCTGTACGTCCGCCCCACGGGCGTCGATCGTCAGCACTGCCGTTGGCTGGGCATATTCAAACCGCACGCACAACCCGGAATCCCGGAGTGGCCCGCCGATTTGCGGATCCGCTTTTAACCGCTCGAAAAAGCCGCCCAGCACCCGGTAAAAGGTCTCCGCGTCGGGAAACACCTCGCGCAAGGCCGGCGTCTGCGCCGTCGCCTGGGCGGGCCGCCAATCCGCCGCCGCTACCGGCAACGGCTGCACCGTGGTTTCATACACCGTTCGAACGATCCGCCGTACCGCGTCCCGCTCCGGTTCACGCGGGTTATACAACATCGCCCCGTCAGTCATCGCGGTGTCCACCACTTGCTCCAACTTCGCCAGCCCGTCCTGAATACCTGCCTCACGCAGATTCAGCGGCATCCCGGTCAGGTGCGCCAACTGCTGGTTCAACGTGCGAACATAGGCAATGCCCGCTTTCGCCGCCTGACGCCGGAACCAACGATCCAGTCCCTTCAAGGGGCGAGCGAGCGGTGCGGCAAATTTCAGTCCGCTATAACGCAACAGATTCTCCAGCCCAGCGCCCGGTCTTGGGAACACTACGCCCAGCGCTTCGGCAATATCCGCGTACCGATCCAGCCGCACCTCGAGGTTATAGGCCATCACTTCCGGCAGAATCAGCGCATTCGCCAGCCCGTGCGGGAGGTGGTAGACCCCACCTAAGGCATGCGCAATGCCATGTACCATGCCGACCATCGAATGCGAGAAGGCGATGCCCGCCAGACAGCTCGCCGTCAACATCGCCCCACGCGCCTGCACATCGTTGGGCTGGGCGCAGGCCCGCAGCAGATAGTCCCGAATCAGCCGGATCGCCTGCAACGCCAGTCCATCGGAAGCCGGCGACCATTCCTTGTCCACATAGGCTTCAATCGCATGAGTCAGCGCGTCCATGCCGGTCATCGCGGTCAACTTCGGCGGCATGGTTCGGGTCAGTTCGGGATCGAGAATCGCTAGGTCAGGGAGAAACTGAGTTTCCGCGAAGGGCAGTTTCACCGCATGGTCAGGATCAGCGATGATGGCAACCTTGGTCACTTCCGAACCGGTGCCAGCGGTCGTGGGAATCAGCACCAGCGGCAACAGGCGAGTTTGGCCGAGCAGGTAAGCGCCCATGTGTTCCGCGACCTGACCGCCCTTGACTATCAGAATATTGGCGACCTTGGCCGTATCCAGCACACTGCCGCCGCCCAGACCAATGAGCAGATCGCAGTGTTGCGCCCGACCCAACGCCGCACACTCCTCAACCGTTTTGATGGTGGAATTTGGCGGCACTTGGTCGTAAATCGCGGCGATCTCTATCTCAGTTCGGGCAAAACCGGCTTTCACCCGTTCCACCAGGCCGGTCTGCGTCAACACCGCGTCGGTGACCAGCAACGCCCGCCGGGAACCGTAATGTGCGACGGCATCGTGCAAAGTATTAATGACGCCGACGCCATAGATCACCCGGGTCGGCAGGGAAAATTCAAAATAGTCAGGCAACATGGCGATACTCTCCTGGGGCGCGGACCCCTACTGGCCAGTGGTTGAACAGCATAACGACTGGATAGCGAAGGCCGCTTGCCTAAAGGAGTCGTTTCAGATTTAACCGGTCTTGTCGAAAATCGCTTAAGCTAATCACCTCGTTTCACGCTGGAGGAGGCCGCCCCCCATGACGCTTCGACTCGTTTCCATCCTGTTCTTTCTGTCCCTGGGTATGACATCCGCTCATGCCGGTAATGCTTGGAGCACGGTTCGCTATCCATTGACCGGGCCGCCGCAAGTCATCGGTTCCTTCGCCGCGGGCTGTATTGCCGGAGCGGTTCCGTTGCCACTGGTGGGGGAGGGCTATCAGGTCATGCGTGTCAGCCGTCATCGCTTTTACGGTCATCCGCAGCTCATCCGTTTCGTGGAGCGGTTCGGTCGGCAGTCGGCGGCTCAGGGCACTCGGTTGTTAATCGGTGATCTGGGGCAGCCACGCGGGGGGCCGACGCCAACGGGACATCGCAGCCATCAAAGCGGTTTGGACGTGGATGTGTGGTTCCTGCAACAGCCTCGTGACCAGGTGCTATCCCGGACAGATATTGAACGGATCGATATGCCGTCGATGGTGCGGATGACCGAGGGCACGCTGAATTCCCGTTGGTCGCCGCGCCATCGGGAAGCGTTGAAACAGGCGGCGTTGTCGCCCGAAGTAGATCGCATTTTCGTGAACGCCATCATCAAGCGGGCGTTGTGCGAGAGCGAAACCGACCGGCGTTGGTTGAACAAGGTGCGGCCGTGGTGGGGGCATGACGCGCATTTTCATGTCCGGCTGGCCTGTCCCCCCGATTCTGCGCAGTGCAAGCCGCAAAAGCCGATTCCGCCCGGCGATGGTTGCGATGCGGATGTGGCCAACTGGGTTCGGGACATCGTGCGAGCAGCGCGTTCGCCCAAGCCGTATCGGAAACCGGAACCGCCTTCAGCAGATCGCTTGCCCGCGGCCTGTAACCTGGTTCTGGAGAGTCCTACCGCGCAACGGTGACGCGACAACGAATTTTCCATGCCCGGTCAGGTTCTAATGTCAAGAGATGATTGACCGGTATCCGTCAAGGAGCGCACTAATGACGACACTCGCAATTCCAAAAATCGAACTCCGCTCAAGTGCGGCCCGCGAGCCGTTACTGGCCCGTCCCTTGGCGATTCCGCACAGTATCGACGCCATCGACGGTATTCCCTATTACGATGAAGAATTCGCCATGGCCCAATCCGACGCCCACCGCAGAACCATTTATTTTCTGGGCGCATTACTGGATCGGGTGGCCAAAATAGCCGGTTTGCGGGGTGTCAGCGATTATCCGATCTGGTACTGGTTTCCCGAGCAACAGCAGCAGAAAGCGCTGTATCCAGACTTCGCATTGACCACGAATACGGATATCCGGGCGCTGACGGCGCGGGATCTGTTATGGACAATGGAGGTCGTGACGACTTCCAAACCGGCGAAGGCGTACAAGGATACGGTGCGGATGCGCGATTACAATGCCGTGCATGGCGTACCCGAGTTTGTCCTGGTCTTCCCGGAACTGGATGATCCCCGGTCGGTCGTCTGGCACCGGTACGATGCGCAGACCGGGCACTATCAACTGGTGGCGTTGCCCGCAGATCGTCGGTATCGCAGTCAGGCGATTCCCGGCCTGGAGATAGAAGTGCTGGACCCGGCGGAATGGACGGAAGAGCGCAAGGTGCGGGTGTATTTTCGGGGTGAGGAATTGCGCGAAGGCGCGGATGAAGCACGGGCGCGTCAGGCGGCGGAACAGCAGGCGCGGCAAGAGCGGCAGGCCCGTCAGATAGCTGAAAAGCAGGCGCGGCGTGAGCAGCAGGCCCGTCAGGCGGCAGAACAACAGGCGTTGCAAGAGTTGCAGGCGCGTCAGGTCGCTGAGCAGCAGGCGCGGCAAGAATCGCAGGCGCGTCAGGCGGCGGAGCAGCAGGTTGAACGCCTGCTGGCCATGCTCAAACAGGCGGGTCTCAATCCCGATGACCACCGATTGCAATAACGCCATGCAACGCCTCGATCCGCTTTACACCACACTCACCGGCTTCAATCTGATTGAAGCCAGCGCCGGCACCGGCAAAACTTACACCATTACCGCGCTGTATCTGCGACTGGTGGTTGAGGCACGGATTCCGGTGAACCGGATTCTGGTGGTCACCTACACCAACGCTGCCACCAAGGAATTGCGCGACCGGATCCGTAGCCGACTTTCGCAAATCCGCCACGCCTTTCTGGACGGTCATGCGGACCCGGACGATGATCTGGGCATCCGCTTGCTGGATTTGACGCCGGATCGGGAACACGCCATTCGCCGGTTGAGCAACGCCCTGCGCGGATTCGATGAAGCGGCCATTTTCACCATCCACGGTTTCTGCAAGCGGGTGCTGGGCGATAACGCCTTTGAAAGCGGCCTGTCGTTTGATACGGAATTGATGGCGGATACCCGCGAGTTGCTGCGGGAAATTGTCGAAGACTTCTGGCGGCGGGAGTTCTATCCGGGTTCGCCCATCGTGGTGCAATACTTCCTCGATCAGCACGCCACCCCGGAAACCCTGCTCCGGCAGATTGAGCCGCATCTGGGCAAGCCCTATCTGCACATTGTCACGCCCAACAGCAACGCGGATGGGCCGACGCTGGAACAGGCCTTCAGCGCCGCGTTCCAGCAGGCTCGTAACCTCTGGCAGGATCGTCCCACCATTGAGGAGTTGCTGCTCACTTCGCCCGCGCTGAATCGGCAGAAATACAATCCGAAATCCATTCCCGGCTGGCTGGAGGGGATGGAGGTGTATCTCAGCGCCGATCCGCCGCGCCTGGCGAAATTCGAGAAGTTTATTCAGTTCACGACCAGCAAACTGCAAGCGTCCATCAAGAAAGACCAGTCCGCGCCGCATCACCCGTTTTTCGATGCCTGCGAAACGCTGAACACCGCGTGCGACGCCCTGGCCGACTATTGCCGCTATCAGATTCCGGTCAAGTTGCTGAAATACTGCAACGATGAACTCAAGGTGCGCAAGCGGCGGGAGCAGGTGCAGTCCTACGATGATCTGCTGCTTGATCTCCATGCGGCGCTGCAACAACCCCGGCGCGGTCCCGCGCTCATCAAGACGCTACAGGAACGCTACGCCGCCGCGCTGATTGATGAATTTCAGGACACCGACCCGGTGCAGTATGAGATTTTCAACTACATCTACGCGGGAACCGGCCAGCCGGTCTTTCTGGTCGGCGATCCCAAACAGGCCATTTACAGCTTTCGCGGCGCGGACATTTTCGCCTATCTGACCGCCCGGCGCAGCGCCACCCAGCAACATACCCTGGATGTCAACTGGCGGTCCGACCCGCGATTGCTGACGGCGCTGAACGCGGTCTTCGGTTCGGTGAAGGATCAGCCCTTTCTCTTCGAGGGAATTCCTTTCCATCACGCCATTCCCGCCCCGAACAAGCCCCATGCCGAACTCACGATTCAGGGTCAACGGGAGCCGCCCTTGCAGCTCTGGTTGCTGGAGTCGGCAGGTTCCCCGATGAACAAGGGACGAGCCAGTGAACAAGCAGCGCAGGCGACGGCGGCGGACATTGCCCGATTACTCAATCTCGGCGCACGCGGGCAGGCGCTGCTCGGAGAACGGCCATTGAGTGGCGGCGATATTGCCGTACTGGTGCGCAGTCATTGGCAAGGACGGTTGATTCGTCGGGAGTTGCTCCGGCTGAACGTGCCGAGTGTGCAACATGCCGATGATAGTGTGTTCATCACCGATGAAGCCCGGCAACTGGAATGGTTGCTGGCGGCGGTGGTGGAACCGGGCCATGAGGGGCGGGTGCGGACCGCGCTGGCTTCTGATCTGTTCGGCCTGACCGGTGAAGAACTGCATCGCCTGCGGGAGGAGGAACAGCATTGGGCGCGCTGGCTGGAGAAATTCCAGGACTACCGGCTGTTGTGGCAGGAATACGGTTTCATGCGCTTTTTCCGCGCCTGGCTGATCCAGGAAGGCGTGCCGCAACGGTTGCTGGCCTTCCGCGATGGCGACCGGCGCTTGACCAATCTGCTGCATCTGGCGGAACT
>JAIFNF010000209.1 GCA_020047885.1 Gammaproteobacteria bacterium
ATTTGCACATCTGTATCTCCCCGCTCGATGTTGGCATAGCCGTGTAGCGACATCCCTAGCTTTTCAGCCATCTGCTCCTGGGACCAGCCTTTAAGTTGGCGCATAAAACGAATTTTCTCGCTGACGTTCATAACATTCACTCTCACTGTAGTTATATGCAGTCTGACTGTGTGGCATCATGGGTTTGAGTTTAGCATAATTTTAATTGCAGGTATCTTTTCCATTCTAAAGTTTCAAAGCAGGTGTTACCTGCTTAACGAAATCATGCGGGCACCAGGAATTTGGTGTGAATGTGAAAAGAAAATAACTATCACAATCAGCAAGGAGAATAAAAATGAGTAAGTTTGAGCTTCGAGACGATGAAAAATTGCAGATGGATGGTTTCATGACATACATGAAGAGCGGATTCAATGCTATTCAAGGACGTGCTTATCTTACGTCTCAAAGATTTGTATTTTGTAAAAAATCAGGGTGGTGGCTTTTTATATTAGGTCCTATTGCATTTGCTTTAGATTATTTTGTTAAATGTAAAAACGTAGTTTTTGAAATACCTATTAATGAAATTAAGTCTGTGTATGAAGATAAATATATTTTTATTACATTAAGTTCTGGTGCTGTGTATAAAATGACTTCTGTACAAGGTCAAAAGTGGGTAAAAGCTATTTATGACACATCCAAGTTAGGTTTAAATGACAAAGATGATACTAATAAATTACCTTTGGATCAACCTAATCCGGTTACAAGCAGTAATAAAGTTATATTATCGAAAGATACAGTATCTTCAGATCAGCCTACACCTCCTCAAATCATTGAAAAATCATCTCCTGTTAATAATAAATCAAAAAATGTAGCTGGTTGGTTAGCTTTGATATTGGGAGGTATTGGTATCCACAAGTTTTATTTAGGTGCTTGGGGATGGGGAATCATTTATATCCTTTTGGCATGGACATGGATTCCATCAATTGTTGCTTTAATTGAAGGAATAAGGTACTTCACTTTATCTAAAGATGAATTCAATGATAAAGTTGCTACTCTTGATAAACCATTCTCATTTTTATGGTAATCAATTTTTTGACAACAAGTAGCTGAAATTTAAGGAATAAATCTAATAAAAAATTCTGGTTCTTCGAGGATTGTTGTGGAATTCACTAAGCGCAGGATAGTTTGCCGCTTCGATCTCGGATGGAAGTTGAGTCTATCCGGGACGCTGCAGGGAGGAGGACTGGGCGGCTGGCTGGCGTCCACAAACAGCCTTGAATAAAACACAAGCTGCCAAAAATGACGCTTATATTATATCAAGAGTTCTAAATCAAACAAATTTAGTATGGTTAAGAACTACTGGTAATTTTTAACAGGGTAGCTACGTTTCTACATCGTAGCTTATTTAGTTTAACCATAGTGAGAGAATAGATCAATGAAAAAAGCAGGCGGCATTATCGCGTTAGTTGCAGGAATCTTTGGCATACTTGCAGCTGGTATAACTTTGTTTATTGGAGGCATCGGAGGAGCAACTGGTGCCGATTTTGATGCTGGTGTGGTTATTGAGCTTGGTTGGGGAGGTGTATTATTTTCCTTCCTTACAATAGTTTTCAGTGCAGTGTGCATGGGAGGAGCTTCATCAAAAACACCTGGAATCTTACTTATTATTTGTTCTATTCTTGGTGTAATTTTTGGAGGAGCTATCGTTGCCATTTTTATGGTCTTAGCCTTAATCGGTGGTATTCTCGCGCTATTTGGTGGTAAGAATCAACCCGCTACGACAGCTTCGTAGCGGGTAGAGCGTAAGAAAACCCTGCCAATAGTCCGGGGCTGCACCTGACCCTGACCCTGCTACGCAGGGCAGGTGAAGTAGGGTTTTAAGTAGGTGGGACTTGATGCGAGGGGAATGTCTTTGTGGAAATTTCTCCTCGTGCGGTTTTTTTCATAGGAATAATATGCTTCAGAAACAAATAGGAAAGTAAAAATGAAAACTCAAGTTATCTTTTCAGGTTTATTAACTTCTGCATTGTGCTTCACCGAAATCGTAGTTGCCCAAGGACAGCAGGGTTCTGTAAGCAATCCGGTATCTTCGCCGGTGTCTGGCCAACTCCAAGATTCTACTGCTATCAATCTTATCAAACAGATGATTGCTATTGCCGCAGATAATGGTGGCCTCGGTCGCTCAGTAGAGCTGAATAATCTAAAGCAGCAAATTGAGGTGTTGCCAAAGCCAAAGAGAGGTAATAGGAAAGCGGCACGATCTGCGAATGATATGGGCTTAGTTGCATTGAATGCTGGAAATTATGATGAGGCTAAAAAATACTTTATTGATGCACAAAAAGCTGATTTAGCTGACACAGAAATTTCTGGAAATCTCGGTTTTGTTTCCCTCAAAACGGGTGACTTCAAACAGGCACTTAAAGCGTTTTCGGCCGCCCTAGAATTGGCACCAGGACGATCAGCAACTTGGGCTAATTTAGCTGATTACTACGGAATGCAGAACCAACAGAAGGAAGCTGTGGCTTGCTACGCATTAGCATTTCATTTTTCCCAAAATCAAAACAAGACTCGCGACTATTTGCAAAAGAAAGCTGCCTCCGATGAAAATGCTAGCGTGCGGCAGGCGGCCCAACAAGCATTAGAATTAAGCTTGATTAAAGGGGATAGCGAGAACGCTACTTCTGATGAAGATTCACTTGAATCGCCGTCACTGGCTGCCCCGTCAATTCCGTCGTCTACACCATCTTTTGCTGTAGCGCCGTCGCCTGCACCTGTTGCTGTAGCGCCGTCGCCTGCACCTGCTGTTTCGGCTGGAATAACCAGTACTCTTTTTGCTCCTAAAAAAACAGGAATTACAATGAAGCATTGTAATTGTGCATTATTGGCAAAAGCACGCAGAATATTATCTAGTGGTAAATTATCCTACAATCCTTGTGAGGAAGAAATAGATAAAATTGAAGAAATAGATAAGGTTGTAGAAAGTTTGGAATGCAAAAATAATAATTTAACATTAAAACAATTTATAGAAAATATAGATGATTCATCGATACCTTCTATAAAGAAAGGATCACCTAGTTACGATTTTGATCGTTTCCAAAATTCAGAGCTTGTCAGCGCAAAGTATAACTATTATCTATTAAATGCACTTCTCAATGAATATAAACTTATCAATGAGTTTATAAGCATGCCTGTTGATGATAATGGTTCAATGAGATCAGGTTGTGAGAAATTCATGGACAATTTAGAGGGGTTAAATGAACTGCTTGGAGATGTTGGATCAAATAATTTACCAGACATAAAAACAAATGTTTTAAGTTTTAAGGGTTATTGTAGGAATGAAAATATTTTGAATATCTACAAAAAATACGTCGATGATTTATATTCAATAACACATCAAAGAATTGCAAAATACGATCAAGATAAGCAAAAAGCTGATCAAGAAGCAAAGGAGAAAGCAGCACAAGCTGAGCAAGAAGCAAAAGAGAAAGTAGCCCAAGCTAAACGTGAGATTGCAAGTAATCTACGGGTAAATTTAAAGCAAATAGCTGACAATATATTTCCTGATACTTATAATCTTTATTATTATAAATTTGATCCTAAGATTAGTGGTGAACCAAGTCATAATGATGTGAACGTAAGTAATGAGTCTTTTGCCAAAGACATCGAGTACGTTTTAACTTATCAATATGATCTTCAAGTTGGAGGAGATCAAGGATGTGGAGATACTATAGTTCGCAGGTTAGCAGAAGGTCGACTAGCGAGTGGTTCCAGTTTTTTTGGGCATTTGCTTAACAATAATTTAGACTCACTAAAAAATTACATAGGACACGCAGAATTTTATTGCCTTGGGCATAATCTAACAGATAAAAATCAAGAATCATTCAATAAATTTAATGTCTTCTACCAAGACGCAACTAAAATTTTTAGAGAGAAAAGAATTGCTTTAGCAGAGGCTAAGGCAGCAGAGGAAAAGATTAAAGCTGAAGCGCTTAAATCAGGAAAAGCTTTAATAAAAACTGCTGATGATGCCATTAAGGTTTACCCTGATGCCAAAGATGGTCTTAATATCGTAGGTGCACCATCATTATCTCCAACCAAGGAAAAATATCATTTCTTCCCGGTGATGGGTATTGGCGTTTTGGTCAATTTGACCATCAAATCTTTGGAAAGTGGTAATATATTGGTATGTGAAGCCTTAGTTAAGGAATTCACATTACAACGTGTATGGATTGACCATAGATTTTACTTTTCCTTGAAAATAACTGATCAGACCAAAGGTGCCAGTATAAAAGATCTTTCAATTAATAGTCCTTGTCAAGGCGTGGGCATCTATACTGATAATATGAATTATACGACCGTTGCTGGAGAGAAAATGACTATGCCGGTATTTGAAGCACTTTACATAGTTAAATAATCGAGCAATGTGTATTTCGATTCACTTAAACATCTATTGAGGAGATTAAAATGCAAGGTTTGTTTATACCAAAATCAAGTTCATTGCAAAATTTTGAATCAATTTTATTGCAATGGATTGCAGATTTGCATCGCTTTAGTGAAGTAATGGACTATGAAGATGCAATACACGATCATTTAGAACGAGCAAACGCAGGAATACTTAGTATTTCTGCAGCGAAAAGTGGGTATATCGTACTTCCAGAGGCATATATTAAACGCAAACGCCAAAAGGGAGAAGAAGGTAGTCAAAAGGAAGAGGGTGGCTATCTGGATATTTGTTTATTCGATTTGCTCCGAGACGCGACTATTTTTTTAGAATGTAAATGGGGGATTGTACCTTTTAAATCTCTTATTAAAACTGCAACAAATACACTGTATTCAGCGCAAGCAGACGCCTCCACAGTGATTGGATCACCACTATCCCCAACTATTGCCAAGTATGAATCAGTAGAAAAAGTTGGAGTTGCTTTTATATGCCCTCTTTTTGAATCAACTGATCCTTGGCAAAAAATAGAATCTGATTTACAAGAAGCGATTTCTGATTTTAAAAACGACAGCTTTTTAGATGGAATAGCATGGTATTTTTCAGATCGTTTGGTCAATAAAATAAATCGGTATAATGGTATAACGCCTGGGATATTTTTATTATGCAAGAAAGTTTCTAGCACATAGGGTAAACCATTATCCATCCCCTAGTGACGAATCTTCTGCCGCAGTTCTGTGCCTGACAGGTCGACCCGGATCACCTGTGGGAGGCACCGCACTCGCCGAGTGGACTCCACAAAAAACCTTGAAGAACCTCAATCTTCCTGGCATCCGGCGGGTCAAGGAAACCTCACGGGAGGCCGCACTGAGCCATATTACACAACGCATGCCAGACTATCTCGCTCAGGTTGAACTCGTCCGACTGGATATTGATGAGTCGCAAATCGACAACCGCTTGCTTAAGCAATTTGGCAGTTTCAGGGAAGATCCAACTTGCCGCCTACCCTCATGAACGTAACCAGATTTCCCAATCGCTCAGTCAATGACGCTATTTGTTCTGGATACCGATCATCTTAAGCCTGTTTCAACTGGGTTATGGCCTTTTACTGCCGAGAACATGATTGGCTTTGCACATAACCAACCTCCGTAATTCAGCACTGATGTAACTGGCGCTCATGCGTCAGATATTGACGAGCGCGGGCTTTCGCTAAACGCATCAGATATTCAAGCTGGAGATAGTGCTCGGAAAGGATTGCATACTCTTGAGCTTCGTGCGCCGTTGGACGATTTTGCCGGTAGCAGGTAGACTTGCCCATTCGCTTCACTACCCCCCGTCCTGCCGAACCTGATACCGGTTGAACATCGCACCCGGCAGGCATCACGGGGCTATTTATGCGCCAATCCTGGCGGCAGGAGCCTGAATTATGAATGCCTATTCTCCAGTCAACGTCGGTTTGCTCGGCCTTGGTACGGTCGGCGGCGGCGTGACCCGCGTCCTGGCCCGTAACGCGGAAGAAATCAGCCGCCGCGCTGGGCGGGAAATCCTCATTACCCACGCTGCCGCCCGCAATCTCGACACCACCACCGCTCATATCGCCGGGATGACATTGACCGGCGAAGCATTGGAGGTCGTGGACGATCCTGAAGTGTCGATCATCGTTGAACTGATGGGCGGCTATGAACCGGCGCGCAGTCTGGTGCTGCGGGCGCTGGCGAATGGCAAGCACGTCGTGACCGCGAACAAGGCGATGATCGCCAGGCACGGCAATGAAATCTTCGACGCTGCCCGCGCCGCCGGCATGATGGTGGGCTTTGAAGCCGCAGTGGCTGGCGGTATTCCGATCATCAAGGCCATTCGCGAAGGGCTGGCGGGTAATCGGATTGAATGGGTGGCCGGGATTATTAACGGCACCGCCAACTTTATCCTGAGCGAGATGCGCGACAAGGGCCGCGATTTTCCGGAAGTGCTGGCGGAAGCGCAGGCACTCGGGTACGCCGAAGCCGATCCGACCTTTGATATCGAAGGCATCGACGCCGCGCATAAACTGACGATTCTCGCTTCCATCGCGTTCGGCATTCCCCTGCAATTTGATCAGGTCTATATCGAAGGCATCAGCCGCATTACCCGCGAGGATGTCGCCTACGCCGACGAGTTTGGCTACCGCATCAAACACTTGGGTATTGCTCGCCGTGATCAGCGCGGGGTGCAACTGCGCGTTCATCCTACCCTGATCCCGGAACGGCAACTGTTGGCCAATGTGAACGGGGTGATGAATGCGGTATTGGTCAAGGGTGATGCGGTCGGGCAGAGCCTGTATTACGGAGCCGGAGCGGGTGCGGAACCGACGGCGTCAGCGGTCGTCGCCGACATTATTGATGTGGTGCGCACCCTGACCGCCGATCCTGATAATCGGGTGCCGCATCTGGCCTTCCAGCCGGATGCGCTGTCCGATTTGCCGGTGTTGCCCATGACCGACGTGGAAACCGCCTGTTATCTGCGGTTACAGGCTCAGGATCGGCCGGGCGTTCTGGCGGAAGTCACCCGCATTCTGGCCGACCGCGACATCAGCATTGAAGCGCTGCTGCAAAAGGAACCTGCGCCCGGCGCCAGTGATGTGCCGATTATCCTGCTGACCTACGAGGTGCAGGAACAGCGGATGAATGACGCGATTGCGGCGATGGAAGCGCTGGACAGCATTCACGCGCCGGTAACGCGCATTCGCCTGGATAATCTGGGTTCGGATTGACCACGAATTTCGTCGTCGGGCGGGTGGTATCGGGATTAAGCTCACCCCGCCCGAATCCAACGCATTGCCGTTGAACGTTTAGGAGTCTGCGCCATGGCCACCCTGCAAGCGACCCAGGAACTGCTCTCCACCCTGTCTCGCGCTGAAAAAGCCCAACTTCTACAATGGATTGTCGATGATCTGGGCGACACATTCCCCGGTATTGACGCGTCACCCGGCGTTGTCGGCGGCGAACCTTGCATTGTGGGCACCCGCATCCCGGTCTGGGTCTTGGAACAGGCTCGACGCCTCGGTGTTGGTGAAGCAGATTTGCTCCGTGCCTACCCTGGTCTGCGGGCCGAAGATTTAACCAGCGCCTGGGCTTATGTCCGCGCCCATCGTGCGGAAATCGACCAGCAAATCCGCGACAACGAGGACGCGTGATGGCGCGCCTCTATGCCGATGAAAACTTCCCTTGGCCGGTTGTAGAAGCCCTGCGCTGCCTGGGACATGACACCCTGACCATGCAGGAATCCGGGAAAGCACGCCAGGCGATTCCCGATGAGGTCGTCCTAGCGTTGGCGAGCGCCGAGCAACGCGCCGTCCTGACGCTCAACCGCAAGCATTTCATTCAACTCCATCGTGTGACTCCAGAACACGCCGGCATCATTGTCTGCACCTTTGATCCAGACTTTAACGGTCAAGCCCAGCGCATTCACGCTACCTTGGAACGGTTGGAAACGTTGTTCAATCAACTGATTCGGGTCAACCGGCCGTGACCCTGCACTTACTGATTCCCGGTCTACTGGGGCCGTGGCCCGCTGATCTGGCGATGCCCCGACCCGTCGCTCCAGCGCTCGAATGGCTGTTGGCGCGAGCGGATGTTGCCGAGGCGCCCTCCTCTACTGACGCGGTGCTGTTCGAGCGGTTTGGCCTGCCGGTCACTACCGAGGCTGATTTGCCCATCGCCGCCGTGACCGCGCTGGCGGATGGGTGCGAACCGGGCAAAGGGTGGTGGTTGCGGGCAGATCCCGTGCATCTACAGCCTGATGTGCATGGGGTGCTGTTGGTCGATGCCCGGGCGTTGGCGATTGAACCGGTCGAAGCCGCCGCGCTGGCCGCCGCGTTTGATCAAACTTTCGCCGATGACGGGTTGCAATTCCAGGTTCCGTGTCCGGAACGCTGGTATCTGCGGTTGCCCGACGATCCGGGACTACGCACCTACACCCTGGATGACGCGATTGGGCGCGACATCAACCCGTTGTTGCCTTATGGCCCGAACCTGCGCCGCTGGCATACCCTGCTCACCGAAGCGCAGATGCTGTTCCACGCCCATCCGGTCAACCGGGCGCGGGATGAACGTCGCCAGCCGATGATTAACGGTCTGTGGCTTTGGGGGGGCGGTACCCTGCCAACCGGTGCGCAAGCCCCCGCTGCCCAGATTTACGCTGATGATCAGTTGACCGGTGGTTTAGCGCGATTGGCCAACGTTGCCGTCCGATCCGTTCCCGAAAACGCCGACGCCTGGCACAATCTGGCTCATCAAGCCGATAGCCTGATCGTGCTGGATTTAACCCGTTATGATCGCATCGATAGCGATCCCGTAGCCTGGGTGGATCATCTCGCCGAATTAGAGCGAAACTGGTTTGCGCCCTGCCAACGACTGTTGAAATCCGGCCAGATCCACGCGCTGCACCTGTATGGGGGTCAGGGTCGTCGCTATGCGCTGACCGGCGCGGCACGCTGGCGGTTCTGGCGGCGGCCGCGCCCGGTGAGTCAGTGGTGAGTAGCGTAGCCCCGACCCCTATGGCCAAATTGATCGTTCGCCGTCCTCCCGGAATTCCGATTGACTTACCGGTTCCACCCCTGTTGCAGCGGATTTACGCTGCTCGCCAGGTTCATTCGGTGGGTGAACTCAATAAGGAATTGCGCAGCCTGACGCCGTTCACGGCCTTGAGCCAGATCGACCGGGCGGTCGATTTGTTGCAAACGGCCTTGCAGGAGCGCTGGCGACTGCTGATTGTCGCCGACCTGGATGCGGATGGCGCGACCAGTTGTGCCTTGACGCTACGCGCCTTGCGGGCGCTGGGTGCGGCAGAAGTGAGTTATGTGGTGCCGAACCGCTTTACCCACGGCTACGGCCTGACCCCGGAAATTGTCGCGGTGGTTGCCGACCAGCACCCGCAGTTGCTGATTACCGTTGATAACGGCATTTCCAGCCATGAAGGGGTACGGGTCGCCCAGGCGCACGGGATTAAGGTGCTGATTACCGACCACCATTTGCCCGGTCTGACCTTGCCAGCGGCGGACGCGCTGGTGAATCCCAATCAGCCGGGTGATGACTTCCCCAGTAAAAATCTGGCGGGGGTTGGGGTGATTTTCTATGTACTGAGCGCCCTGCGCGCCCGGTTGCGGGAGACGGGCTGGTTCGCGGCCCAGGGTTTGGTGGAACCCAATCTAGCGCAGTTCCTGGATATTGTGGCGCTCGGTACGGTCGCCGATGTGGTGGCGCTGGATCATACCAACCGCATCCTGGTGGAACAGGGATTGAAACGGATTCGCGCCGGGCGTTGTGTGCCGGGCATCAAGGCGTTGCTGGAAGTCGCCCGGCGGCCAGCGGAACGGGCTACCGCCATGGATCTCGGGTTTTACGTCGGCCCCCGGCTGAACGCTGCGGGTCGCCTCGCGGACATGAGTTTGAGCATTGAATGCCTGCTCACCGATGACCCGGAATTGGCGCACCGGCTGGCGCAACGCATGGACGATCTCAATCGGGAGCGCAAGACCATTGAGAACGACATGCGCGACCAGGCGCTGGCTCGATTGCAGTTGCCGCTGGATAGCAGCGATCTGCCGTTTGGGTTGTGCCTGTTCGATGCGGACTGGCATCCCGGCGTCGTGGGCATTCTGGCCGGACGGGTGCGTGAACAAACGCATCGACCGGTCATCGCGTTTGCTCTGGATATTGAAGACGGGCAATTGCGCGGCTCGGCGCGGTCGGTGCCGGGATTTCATGTCCGCGATGCCCTGGCGACTATTGCGGCTCGTCAACCGGGACTGATCAGCCGGTTTGGTGGTCATGCGGCGGCGGCCGGGCTGAGTTTACCAGCGCAACATCTGGAGCGGTTCCAGGCGGCGTTTGATGCGGAAACCCGGCAATGGCTGAGTGATGACGACTTGCAGGGTCGGTTATTAAGTGATGGCGAACTGATGCCGGAGGAATTTTCCCTGGATATTGCCCAACAATTACGGCAAGGCGGCCCCTGGGGGCAGGGTTTCCCGGAACCGCTGTTTGATGGGGTCTTCGAGGTGCTCTCTCACCAGATTATGAAAGAACACCATCTGAAACTCCGCTTGCGACCACCGGGAACTCGCCTGACGCTGGAAGCCGTCGCTTTCAACCAGGTCAGCCACTTCCTGCCCGGCACGGCGCGATTGCGGTTAGCCTATCGTCTGGATGTCAATGAATGGCGTGGTGAATCCCGGTTGCAACTGCAGGTTGAACATCTTCAAGCCGACGGATAGCGTCCGGCTATCCCTGGTCGATAGTTGCCCGCCATGCCTCCGGCAACCGGACGAGATCGCCAGGTTCATCAATGTCGTGCAGTTCCGCCGCGATGCAGATCGGCCAGCCCAATTCGTTGAACCGGGTCAGGGTCATGGCGGCGACGGCATCCGTACTCCAAGGAATGTCGGCAAACAGGCGCGGATCGGTGCGAGTCAGACCGAGCAGCGCGTAACCGCCATCCGCCGTCGGATGGATCACCGCGCCGACCTGCTGCAGCGCCTTGGCGGCTTCACGCAACCGGGCGGGCGTCAGTTCTGGACAATCCGTTCCCACCAGCAGCACCCCCTCGCCAGCCTCGATGCACCGTTGGGCGGCTCGCGCCATCCGTTCCCCGAGATCGCCTTTCCCTTGAGCGCTGACAACGACCTTCGGCGGTAGGATGATCTCTCGCCATTCCAGGGCATCTGGCGCTGGCGTCATGCACAACTCAACCGATCCTGACGCCGCCGCCAGCGTGTTGATGAGCATCTGTTCCAACATCCAGCGCGCCAGCCGCGCCGCTCCCTCTGCGCCGAGCGCCGGAATGAGCCGGGTCTTGGCGAACCCCGGACAGGGAGCCTTGGCGAAAATGAGGGTGCGAATTGGCATGAGCGTATGAAGTCACCGGCAAGTTGCAGAGGCCGTAGAGGCCGCCTAAAAACCAACTATTTGATTTATACGGCACAGACCTCATGTCTACCCTGCCTGAGAAGTTAAAAGCCGACCAAAAGCCGGAGGTAAAATAAAATTTCCTTCTGACTTCAGGCGAAGAGCTGATGCCAGGGATTTTAGGTGATGTCTCATAAAAACCATACCGAGTTCGATCATCATTCCAGAAATTAGCCACGGAAAAACACGGAAAAACACGGAAAATTTTTTCTTTTTCTGTGTCATTCCGTGTTTTTCCGTG
>JAIFNF010000201.1 GCA_020047885.1 Gammaproteobacteria bacterium
AGGGTGGAGAACGGTTGGAAGGGAGGGCGTGCTTTGGGGACCGCCGAGGTGGAGGCGGGAGTGGTCGATCGCACCCGATCCTGCGGTTCTTGAGATTCGATGGGGTCGTCCAGCCAGAGGTAGGTGGTCAGGAGGATGGCGGCCGCGGTGATGAACAGTGTGCTTCGCACCGGTAAGCCCTCCAGAATTGACAGAAAATCCCCGAGCCAGTCACTGGGAAGTGAATGACTCGGGGGTGAGGGACCTAGCAGTCCGGGGATATGCCCTTACTCATTGCAGTGCCCTGGTCCGGTAGAGCCGTTGTTGTAACCGTCGAGTGTGCCGGCGTAACCAATCACCTTGTTACGTTCCGTCTTCGAGAGGTCGAGAGTTTCAGTCGGTGTCTTAGCCTTGAAGAAAGCCTCTGCCAAAGCAATCGCTGCATCAACTTCTGGGGTTGAGGATGCATCATTCCGGATGTTGAGCTTGGCAGCGATGTAGGCATGAGCCAGGATGTAGTAGGCATTGCCTTTTGCTGGCGGTGTCCACAGTACCTGGTAGTAAGTCTGGCCGCTCTTGAAGAACGATGTGTCTTCGTCGAACAGTGCACCTTCTTCGATATTAATCTCCCAGTTATCGTCGTAAGGTGCCGGGCCATACTTCGAATGGGTCTTCCAGTAGCCCGGAGTGAGCGTGCAACCGGTGGTGCAATCCACATTGATGGTGATAGTCCAGTCATCCGAACCAGTGACTTTGTCATCGTTCGTCACGAAGGAGGCGATGTTCTTGAACTCCTGATCGTCGCCGCAATTCTCGGCAAGGATACCGCGTGTGTACTCAAACGTACCCGGAGCATTGCTAGCGCAGAATTCTTCGGCAAGCACGCCTTCATAGGTATCGCTTACCTTCACACACTCGTCGGTCTCGTTGGTCGGACCACCAAAGACGACATCCGCTTTTCCCGTGAACTCAGCACCGTCTACACCGCTTATTGTTGCAGTGGCCGTGTTTGTGCGGGCAGTCGCATCTGGAAGTGTAGCTTTGTAACCGCACTCCACATACTTATTCCCGCCCTCTGGTATTGTGAGACTACCACCACAATCCAGAGTGGCACTAATGTCACCACTTATGGTGTCAGACAACTTGACCGTCATCGATTTATCCGGACTCGGGTTAGTAACCTTGATGGTGCCTTCGACCGCCCAGTTGCTGTCTGTAGATTCCGGTGTCACCGTTACGGTGTAGTTGACAGGGTAGGTCTGGCCCAGACTAAGCTTCTCTAGCTCTTTCTGGTCTGCCACCTTCTCAATCGTCCAAGTCCACTTCCGGTCATACGACGTTTTAGCGGTCTTGCTCACTACTGGGGCGTAGCAGGTCACATTTACCGTCGCAGAGTCCTCTAGGTTGATGTTGACGTTGAGATTGGCGGTGTTGATTACTTGCGGGAGCGAGTACATGCCATTCGTGTACAGGGAGGCATCCGTCGGGCATGTGAAGGTCTCATTGAACGTCTTGGTCGTACTCCCCGAAATCGTCTCCGAGTATCCGAAGCGTGGATCGCTCAGTGTGCCTTCGTCGTAGCCAATCAAGGTCTCAGTGAATGAGACTTCTGCCGTGGCCTCAAAAGTGAGTCCGGGTTCGTCATTGATGAGCGTTGTCACGACCGCAGTATTCAGCGTTGCGGTCTTGCCCTCTGGAGAGGCCGTGTAGGTACAGGTCACGCTACCACCGGCCTGAACTATGTAGTTGGGGCAGTTCACCGTTGCAACCGTGCCGTCGTTTAGAGTGTCCGAGATCTCGAACTCGACTTCGCTGCCGTTCGGGTTTCCGATCGTAATCTCGCCGGTAACTTGGTAGTTGCTCAGAGTCTCGGTCTTGGTCGCTGTCACTGTCCAAGTGTGATCAACAAACTTGTCACCCGCAAAACCGGTGTAGTTCGCGTCGCCTGTTTTATCCAGATTCCAAGTGACCGTGCGGTCGTAGGTGGCTTCTTCGACTGTCTTCCCGACGGTTAACTCGCCGCCGCCCTGATCACCGTTGTCGTAGCAGAACTCAATGTGGCTGAGACCATAAGGCTTTCCATCTTTATTGGTCGGGGATACTAAACCTGTATCACCAAAAGATTCAGAAGGCGGATCATACTTATAGACATTTGCATTCGGGCCGCCTTTAGCAATCACCGCATCCATGCCTAGTGTCGAACTCCAATCAAAATAAATACCATCAGTTGTCACTGTGACCGTCCCAGTACCAATAGAGTAGGTACCGGCGTTTGGTGGATCGACTTTAAACCCCAATGCGTAACCCTGACTTATACATGTTGGGTTACCCTTAACAAAGGTGGGGGACACCGATGCACCAAATGCTGGCAGTGTCGCCCCGACTAATATCAATGCGCCCGAAAGTGCAACTGCACTTACTAGGGGCCGGGTTGTTCTTGATAAAGGCTTCATGATCTATCCTCCACAACTTACCCGTGCTCTTCGGGTATTTTCAAGAAAAACCAGAGATGAGCAATGCAAATCATTGCTCACCCCAAGCCAATTTTAACAATTTCAGCACTGGAAACCATTTACGGACTTTCATGACCGTGAGTTGCGCCCACCGCGCGATCTTCTCCTTTATTCATCAGCCTAAGCTCACAAACACGTTAGCCAACATCCATCGGCAACTCACTCTACAGAAGGCACAACCCGGAATTCAATTAACGGAATGTTAATATCAGCTAACCGGAAAATTTAAAGAAAGATGGCTGGGTCTCGATGACCGGCTACTCAGATTCAATCACGACCCGATGACGTCCCGGTTGTCTGGCGTGGAGGACATGACTGGGAAGTCGATATTTATGCATTATCTTGAATTTTATAGAATAAATGCTAGTGTCTGTGTGCTTTTGCGGTATGCTACGATGCGATTATTAAGAGCAGTTATAGGAACGCAATGATGTACCTCATGACCCCTGATGAAGCAGCAAAACAATTAAAGGTGGCCCCCGGAACGCTACGGCGTTGGTTACGAGCAGGTACGTTTACGGCGGCGAAAACCCCGGCAGGCTGGCGTATCTCCGAACAGGACATGACCCGGTTCCTGGCGGCACGGCACACCGGAAAGCCTGATGATGATGAAGATGCAGAAGACCGGGCAGCGCTGACGCTGGTAGAGACGGGCGACTTTGAAGACTGGCAAACCGTTAAGGCGCGCAACGGGTTATGACCTACACCGTTCGGATTGAAAGAGCGGCGGGTAAAGCCTTTGACCGATTGCCCCCAAGGGCAAAACCGCAGATAGCGGCGGCGGTAGATGCCTTGGCGGAAAATCCCCGGCATTTCGGGGTTATCAAGCTAACCGATTCCGATAACGGATATCGGGTTCGGGTTGGACATTACCGGATTGTCTTCTCGATAGATGACGCCGCAGCGCTGGTTTCCATTGTGCGGATTGGAACACGACAAGGGGTTTATCAAGCATGATCCACAACGGTATGCGCCCGGTCCATCCCGGCGAAATCCTGCGCGAAGAATTCCTGAAGCCATTAAGGCTGAGTGTCAACGCACTCGCCCTGGCACTGCGGGTTCCGGCGACGCGGTTGCACGAAATCGTCAAGGAACGGCGGGCAGTAACCCCGGAGACGGCACTGCGGCTGGCGGCCTACTTTGGCGGCGATGCACGGTCCTGGCTGAACTTACAAGCCGAATACGACCTCAAACGGGCGATCCAGATCCAGGGCGCACGTATTCAGCAGGAGATTCAGCCACGCCTGGCCGCGTGATTTATCGTTCGCAGGCAAAACCGCCAGTCGTTTCAAAGCCACTCCGCGCTGCTGGACCGCTTTCGCCAAAACCCTATTCTGTCCCTGATTTATGGCACAGGCAAGGGGTTGATTTTGCAGGGGTGAAAAGCTGTGCCATAAATCTTCTTATCCGCTCAAGCGATGATTCAGAGCTTGTCTGCTGCCACGAGTGCGGCTTGGATCGTCTCGAACGGTAGCAACAGCGAGTGCGGCGCGTCCAGCAACGGTAGTGCGCCATAATGGGCGTACCACTGCGCCGCTCGATCATCCTTGGCGTCAATCAATAACGCGACGCCCCCCGCTTGCGCCGCGACCAGCAGACAACGCCGCCCCGCCGCCAACAGAAGTTGACCCCCGAGTCCCTGACCCTGAGCGACCTGACTGACCGCTAACCGCGCCAGTCGGAAAACCGGCACGTCATGACGCGCCAGCCCACGCGTGATGACATTCGGTACCCGCGCATAGGCGACCGACACCGGGCTGACGCTGTAATAACCGAGAATGGTTTTCCCATCGACGTTAGCCATCGCCAGAAAGGTTTTAGCACTGCCTTGTGTATGGCTCTTACGCGCATGGCGGCGCAAAAACTCGTTCAAGGCGGCGTTGCCGCAATCGAACGAATCCCGTTCATGGCTTTTGGCAATCGGCTCTTCATGCCAGGCCCATGTCATGACAAAGGTCCCGGCAAGGCGCGGGCGGCGGCCAGCAGTTTTTCATTCGGCGGCGGCGGGTTCTCCAACAATTCCAGCACCCGCAGGCTATCCCGTTCCGAGAGCTGCACCTGTTCAGCTTGGGCAATCATCTCCCGTGCGGCTCGCAGCCCGGTGCGGATCACGAAGTCTGTCAAGCCGGTATTTTGCAAGGCGGCAGCTCGGATTAACAGCGCCTTGTCGGCGGCGGGAATCCGCAAAGACATACGGCTATTGGTTTCAATGGCAATGCGTGGCATGGCAACCTCCTTTCTGGTATCAGCGCATTCAATCAATACGCCAACCCGTCTGGCGCGTCAAGATTTGTACGCATTGAATCCCTACAAATGCTTTCCTGAAAACTCTCGTTTTCAGGAAGGTGGTTGCTGGGGTAGCCAAAGGCGCTGATGAGAGCCTGGCGTCTTCTCAAAACGCTCTCTTGAAACCCTCTTCCGAAAATAGCAGAGTGCCGATGAGTTTTAGGAGGAAATCACATGCTCATCGGTTATGCGCGGGTCTCGACCCCTCGCCCGAGGTCGCGCGAGTGGCAGACCCCCGGCCCTGTCGGCGAAAGACCTGGCCGCAGCCCGTGCCCTGCTGGCGGATCCGTGTCATTGAGATCCGCCTTACAGGGGCATAAAGTTTATTTGGATGCCAATATTTTTATCTATGTGCTGGAAGATGTTAGCCCGTGGGTAAATCCACTACAGGGTGTTTTTTCTGGTCTGGAAGCAGGAGAATGGATTACCGTAACCAGTCGTTTGAGTCTAGCTGAATGTCTGGTGCGCCCATTTGCGATGGGTCGGGGATTGGGTCTTTTCGTGAAATGACGCCATTCAAAACGCCCGAACCTCTCTTTAAAGTTCCGAGCGTCCTGACGTTACTGACGGTTCATCCGCTTTTTCAGAAACCCGCCTACTTCTGCACCACCGCCGGCGGGGGGGCCAACAACTTATCAATCTCGGTCTTGAATGTCGTCAAGGGATGCGCACCGCGAATCATCACCCCATCCTTCGCCTGATCACCATCGCTGATTCCAAGCACCAGCGTCGGCGTGCCGCGAATGCCCAGTTTACTCGCTTCCTCAATATCCTTCTTCACCGCCTCGGCATATTTACCCTGATCCAGACACGCCTTAAAAGCCTCCTCATTCAGGCCAATCGTCTTCGCATATTCAGGCAGCTTCTCCGCCTGCAACTCGCGTTGATTAGCAAACAACTGGTCATGCATCTCCCAGTACTTATCCTGATCGCCCGCACAACGCGCCGCCTCCGCCGCCTTGACCGCATTCGGATGAATCGATTCTAACGGGAAGTCCCGGAACACATAGCGCACCTTGCCGGTATCCACATAATCCTTGATCAACTGCGGCATAGTCTGCCGGACATGGCGATTGCAGAACGGACACTGATAATCAGAGAACTCGATCAGCGTCAACGGTGCCGTCTTTTCACCCCTGGGCGCAATACTCCCAATGCCGACTACCCCATTAATTTTTTCAGTGATCGGCGGTGGCGCTGGCCGTGCCAACAGCAATTTCTTAATCTCCCCCAGATCCTTGAGAATGGCTTCCTGCCCTTTCCGCAACTCACTCACTTCCTGAGTCAGAGAACCGCTCTCCTCCGACCCGGCCAGAGCCAGCGTCACGAGCGCAGCTCCCGTCAAGAACAGCGCGCCGGCCATAGTAAAATTAGTCTTGGATGTCATATCGAACTCCTTCACACAGGTTTTAGTGGGCCGCAAAAATAGGAGTATCGCAACACTCCGGCGCAGGTGGATACCCACTGGAGGATGCCGCGTCGGCAGACTGAACCTCCGGGTTTGGATTCAATCGATAACCAAACCGCTTCACATTCAAAATCCACTTCGGGCAACAGGGATCATCGCCCAGTTTCTTTCTCAATCGATGCACATACTGCGCAATATCAGCGCTCGACGCATATTTACTATCACTCCACAGGCGAACCAGAATTTCCTGATCGGTAAATACTCGTCCTGGATCGGAAGCCAACAACGCCAGCAGCGCAAATTCCTTGGGCGTCAATGACAGCAATCGCCCATTCAAAAAAACTTCCCTTTTAGCCAAATAGATCGACAGTCCGGAACTCAAACCAACACCTTCAGGATTCACCCGTTCTTCAACGGACTGCACGGACTTCCGACGCTCACTATTGCGCCGCTCCAAAATTGGATACCTAACCCCTTGAGGATCTTGATTGAGAGCATTATTCAGATTCAACAACACCCGTTCTTCCAGATCTTCCGGCTCAAACGGTTTAAACATAAAATCAGTAATACCGGTATGCACCAGTGAAAACAATTGCGGTTTATCCTGAACGCTGACCAGACAGATCACTGGAATCTGGCGTGCCCAATCGAAGATCGTTATTTTCTCCATCAGCGCAATATAGATGGCTGGACAACAAATCACAATGACACTCGGACGCAGCGTCTCCAACCATTTAACCTCCATGGCAGACTGCCTTTCAACAAAGGAGTAGCCGATTTTTCCCAGCCGTGGCGCGAGTTGATCGATCTTTGATTTGGAATCCGAGACGATTAAAATTTGAAAACTGTAATTGACTGACCGAACAATTGCCGCCTCCAATCTTTGAGAGTTCATAGGAATCTCTCCCTCATGGATTCAGAATTTTTATACGACCCCATCGGTTCTCAGTGGAGCCCATACCCCATTAGCGCCTGGCCAGGCCTGTACCTGATGACGCCCCGACCGTTTCGCTTCATCAAGCGCTCGATTAGCCCCATCGAGCAATTCTTCCAGCGACGCTCCCACCTGATGAATCAGCGCTGCGACTCCCATACTCGCGGTAACAGTGAACATCCCCTTATCCGTCACCATCGGTTCCGCAGTCAGCGCCACATTCAATCGTTTAGCGGTCGCCATCGCCAGTGGCAGGGCGGTTTCCGGCAACAGCATCACAAATTTTTCACCCCCATACCGGCCTAACAGATCCGCACGCCGCAGGGTACTACGCATGACGCGGGCGACCATTTGCAACACCTGATCCCCTACTCCCGGCCCGAAGGTATCGTAAATCAGCTTGAACTGCGGAATATCCAGCGCTACCGCCGCCAAGGGTTGCTGGTCATGTTGACTGCGCTCAAATTCCTGTTCGGCTACCGCAAGAAAGTGCTGACGATGAAACAAGCCGGTTAATGGATCAATTTTCGATAAATATCGCGATTCTTCTTTCATCGACTTGTGATCCGTCATATCTATCGTCATGCCCAGCGCTCCGCTATAGCAGCCCTGACTATCAAAGATTGAATTAATCGACACCCGAATCCAGATCACTTCGCCATCCTTACGGCGGAATTGAATATCATGTTGCTCAACGGTCCCATAGCCCCCGTTTTCCCCACCCACCTTGGCGCGTTCCCGCCAGACCTTATCCATAAAAATAGTTTCATCGAATAACGGCTGACCCAGCAACTCCTCAATGGTATAGCCCAGTATTTCTGCCATTCGGGCATTCGCAAAGGTCACCAGTCCCTGAGCATCCACCTGCCAGACGCCCTCCCGGACCATTTCAATAATCCGTCGGGAACTTTCCTCACTATGCCGTAATGCCTCCTCAGCAAGGCGCTGCCTGGTCATATCCAGCATAACAATCTGGCATAACCAATCCCCGGTAGCCCCCAGTCCGACCCCTTCCAGTCGTACTGATGGCCAGTCTTTCAAATTGAGGATAATTTCGCAACTTTCCCGATTTGTTCCATGCTTTACCCGCTGCAAAAAAGCCTTGAAAGTGGACAAGGTTTCCGTCGAGACAAATTCATCAAACGGCCTGTTGATCAGATAACTACGGGCAACTCCCAATAAAATCGCCCCTTCGAGATTAATTTTTTGAATTGTCGCATCCCTAGTGATGGCCATATAGCCTATCGGCGCAAAATCATAAAGATCGATATATCTTTCCAGTTCCTGCTCAAGCTGATGGCGAATCTTCAATAACGCATAGTTTTGTAGCTCCAGATCCGGTGAAGGGCGCTGCGACGGAAAAACCGGTTTTTTATTCTCTATCGTGGTTATAGACCGACGATCAATAACTAGCGGGGTACTGGTCAACTCTTCCCGGGGAAACCACTGCTCGGCAACCGCCAGTTGGCGCGAAACATGACTCATTAGTTATCCTCCAAAAGTCTTTATCATTAAAATTTCTTCCTCAGAGGCTACTGTCAAAATTAGCCCTTATATTTTCTATCCCTACATTAACCTAGCGAGAACACCGTGAGTATCGGAAATTGGCTGAATCTGATGTCAGTGTTTGTCCTACATATCCTGAAGTCCTTCAAAAATTGTTTCTTCATGTTTCAAAATGAAAAGCCTGAAAAAAATAATGTTTCAAATTGAAACAAAATATCGAGTTGAAATATTGGAAATAATCTAAATTTATAAAAAATTTTAATAAAAATCAATTTATTAAAAAATAATTTAGCAAATTATTAAAATTGGCATAAAAATTGCTTAATTTTAAACTCATAATCGGCTCGTACAACAACTTCATGAACAGGCAAATTACTGCTTATCTTATTGAATATAAATATTTTTTAACCAATATTGTAAGAGTGAATGGTGGTTTATATAATGGAAAAGTCAATATTCAACACGAACTAGGCAAGGCTACAATGTTGTCATTACGCATCCTTGCCCCAAACTTCACAGTGTGAGCAAACCGTGCACAACGTTCTGATCATTGATGACCATACGGTCGTTCGACGGGGTCTGCGGGCTATCATCGAAGAGGCCTGGGAGCACGTCGCCATTCAGGAAGCTGGAACTGCCCAAGAGGGTCTGGCGCTGCTGCGGGCGAACACTGCTGAGATCGTCGTGCTCGACCTGAACCTGCCCGATCAAAATGGGCTGGATCTGCTCAAGCGGATCCATCAGGAGTGGCCAGAATTGCCCATTCTCATCCTCAGTATGCACAACGAAGATCAGTATGGTCTGCGCGCTATCCAGGCCGGCGCGGCGGGCTATCTCAACAAGGCCAGCGCACCGGAAAACCTGCTGCTGGCGATCACCAAGATTCTGAACGGCGGACGCTATGTCAGCCCGCAATTAGCGGATAAACTGCTGGAACACGTCGCCGGATCAACCCGTGAGCAACGGCATGAAATGCTGTCAACCCGGGAATTTCAGATTCTCCGCATGATCGGCACCGGCAAACCCGTGTCCGCCATCGCCAGCGACCTGTGCCTCAGCGTGAAAACCATCAGCACCTATCGCACCCGTATCCTGGAAAAAATGCAGATGAAAAACAACGCTGAATTGATGCACTACGCCGTCACTCATGGACTCGCCGAATAAGGTTTCCACCGGATCAGCGATGCAGAAAATTTTCAGGAAATGACCGGCAGAACAGAATTTTCATGCTGGGCATAGCAACATGCTTTTCCAAAGCCATGTTGGAGCCGAGGGGGTGCGGATATTGCGGGCGGTTACCCGACCCTGACCATCGGTGCCCATAGCCGTTCGCTGCAAGGCATATCATCGCCGAGCAACGGCCGCAGGTAGCCGCGGAAGGCCTCAGTCACGCCGTTACCCTCGGCGTTAATATAGTCATCCGGCAAGCAGCGCGTTTTGGCCGCAATGTCCGCGAGTTGCGCGAGTTCATATTTCACTGCGTAGTCACCGGTGCGTTTGATGACCACCGAGCCGTCTACATGATGCCAGCAGGCGTACTGCGCTGCCTTTTCGCCCACTTCACGCGCCTCGCGGGCGTCCACATTGGACACCACACCAGCAAATGAGCGTTGCAAATAGCCGAAGGTATCCGCTCGCACCCGCTGAATGCCCAACCGTTTCTGCACGATCTCCGCCAGTTCATCGGCCAGCGCCCCGCCGGACAACTGGAGGTTGCCATGCGCGTCAACCTGCGGCTCGCGACCCGCCCTGGCCATCAAATCCACGACCAGCGGCACGGCGCGGCCCTGCTCATTCCGTGTCGCCCACACCCCTTCCGACAGCGCTACGACACAGCGGCCATGCTGTTGGTAAACCCGGTCAATATCGCTCAGATAGCGGTCGATGGTGAACGGCCGCTCCGGTACATAGATCAGGTGGGGGCCGTCATCGTCATGCTTGCGGGCCAGAGCCGTTGCGGCGGTTAACCAACCGGCATGACGCCCCATGATGACTGCGATATACACGCCCGGCAGCGCGTTCATGTCCGCATTCACGCCACTAATGGCGCACACCACAAAGCGGGCGGCGGAGGGATAACCGGGACAGTGGTCATTGATCGGCAGATCATTGTCCACGGTCTTGGGGATATGAATGGCCCGCAGCTCGTAGCCTTCTCCATAGGCATGCTGATTGACGATCCGCACCGTATCCGATGAATCGTTGCCGCCGATGTAGAAGAAGTAGCGAACGTCGTGCTTTTTGAACACGTTGAAAATCCGGTGGCAATACTCCGCATCCGGCTTGTCGCGGGTGGAACCGAGCGCTGAAGACGGCGTCCGGGCGACCCGTTCCAGGTTATGGGTCGTCGCTTCCGACAGGTTGATGAAAGTTTCATTGATGATGCCGCGCACGCCATGCACGGCACCCCAGACGCGGGTGATTTCCGGGAATTTGCGGGATTCGAGCACCGCGCCCACCAAACTCTGATTGATCACCGCGGTAGGACCACCGCCCTGGGCAATCACCAGTTTTCCATGCAGACGACTCATCAGGTCTACCCTCCTTCCGGGCACCAAGGTTCGTAACCGGGGCAACCACCGCGTGCCCTCCGAAAGCATAGCCAACCGTGGGAAAATGCAAGATGCGCCGGGTAAGGGTCAACCAGCACTACTAATTATGCAATTGATTATATTTTAGATTATTATTTTAAATATTAAGTTTTTAGAATCACGCATCGTTGCCTACCTCCAGCAACGTTGTTCCACCAAACCATCACCGGCGATTCGGGTCAACGATGCGAGCCTCCGAAGAACCCCTGATAAACGGGTAGGG
>JAIFNF010000028.1 GCA_020047885.1 Gammaproteobacteria bacterium
CTCGTTGCTCCACTGGCCCTTCATCGCCAGCGCGGCGCGGATGGCCAGGTTGACCCGCTCCGGGTCGGTGGTGAAATGGAATTCTCCCCGGGCGGGCCAGGCTTCTTCCGGCAAGGCCGTGGCACCAAAGATCACGCTGTCTTCGGCATCCGGTGCACCCAGTCGCCGCCGAAGTTCAGGCGGTGGAGCGAACATCCAGAGATGGTCGCTTTTTTCAAGATCGCGCCAGCGGTGATCGCCCATCTCGTCCTTCAGGTACCGGTAGCCGGCCTCCAGAAATCGAGCGTCGTCGTAGAGCCGGACGCGCGAGTTGTCAACGGGTTTACCGGCCGGAACCGGAGCGGTTACGGTCGTTGTGTTGCCCAACAAAAAGGTCGGTTTCCAGGCCAGCGCTTTCCCCAGTTTGCGGGTTGGTTTTATCGAGGATGTCGGCGTCACCTTTGAGCAAACCGTTCTCCGCAATGTAGGCTTCTTCGGCGTCGGGGTCGTACAGCTTGAGGACGCTCTCCCCGGTGCGCGTACTGCGGTTGATCTCCTCCACCTTGGCGACCAGACGCGAAAAGAGTTCTTCATCGCCCTTCAGTTCGCCTTCACGGGTACGCACCATCAGGTAGCGGATGATCGGATTGTGACGCTGACCGAAGCGGTCAATCCGGCCATTCCGCTGAATCAGGGTAATGATCGACCAGGGCAGATCGTAGTGAATAATGTGGTGGCACTCGTGGTGCAGGTTCACGCCTTCGGAAGCCACGTCCGTCGCGACCAGCAGGCGCACTGGACTACTTCCCGTACCAAACGCTTCCACAGTTTTGGCCAGCGTCACGTCGGGCTGGCCACCGTGAATAATCGCCAGGACCTGACCGGGCTGATCTTCATGCCGGTCGCTGAACGGAAGGCCAAATTCCCGGGCCAGCGCACGCGCCAGCGCCGCCTGGGTCACCGTGCTTTCCGTGAATAGCAGAATACGCGGGCTGTGGGGCTTTCCGGTCCAGCCCATGGCCCGCAGCTCGCGCACCAGCAACTGGAAGCGGCTACTGGTGGCGATGGAGAGCCTGGCGAGATGGCGCTTCATGGTGGTCAACGCGGCGACCTCGTCCACCCGGTCGGGGTTTCCGCTGAGAGTGGCAAGTCGCTTAGCGACGGTGGAGAGACAGGCTTCAGGACTGCTCAGGAAGCGCTTGTACAGGCCCCACTGGATGATGGCCTCGGTCTTGAACTGGCCGGTCTTCGCCTGGTGGCGAAGCCGGCCCAATTCCGCATAAAGCGTTTCCTCCTCCGCGCTGGCGTTCACCGTCGTGGAGGACAGCGGCGCGACCTGGCGCTCGGCAAACTGGTCGCCGGCCTCGCCGCGCACGTCTTCCTTAAAGCGCATGAGAAAAAAGGGCGAGATATCCTCAGGGCCGTAATCGCGCAGCCGCGGATCGGGGATCGCGGACCAGTCCAGCAGGGTGATGAGCCGACCAAAGGTTTCGCGACGGCCATTGTGGGGCGTGGCGGTGGTCAGGATCAGGCTGTCGGTGCGGCGGGACAGCAGTCGCGCCAGGCGGTAGTTGAGTTGCTTCTCAGGGTTGGCGGCGGCAGCGACATTGTGCGCCTCGTCAATAACCACGACGTCCCAGCGGGCATCCTCCAGAAAATGGCGATACCGGCCAATATCCTTGAGGGTGTCCATCGAAATAATGACCCGGTGATAAACCTCGAACGGGTTTTTCGATGCGGGAATTTTCAAACGTAACTTGGCGACGCCCACCGAATCGAGGCGCACCAGCGGAATCGCGAAGCGGTTCCAAAGCTCAGCCTGGAATTGCGTCAGCATCGACTTCTTGGCCAGCACCAAAATGCGGCTGGCGCGGCCACGACGCATCAACTCGCTCAGGATCATGCCCACTTCAATCGTTTTGCCAAGACCCACCTGATCGGCCAGCAGGAGTCGAGGCCGCATTTGCAGCAAAGCACGGTGTACCGCTTCCTGCTGGTAGCGCATCGGCTTGAAAGCGCCCAGGCCCTCAACCCGTGGCTCGGGGTCAGTTAACGGCATCTGCCGCAACTGCGCTTCCAGGAACAGCCGGGCACGGTCGAGATACCGGGGGTCGCCGCCGCGGATCAGTTTTGTCGCGCGTGGATCAATCGGGATCACATCATCCAGCAGCGTCAAAAATACCGCTTCATGACCGCGCACCAGATCGTCGGCACCGACACAGCGAATGGTCTGGAAATGCTTTTCGGCATGGACTTCGGTCACCAGCCATTCGGCATCACGGCAAAGGACGCGCATGCCCGGGGCGATCAATCGTGGTGTCATCGAAAACCTTTCTTGTTCTGTGAAACGCCTGAATAGATTCAGGCAAGATGTACACTATTGTGCACCCGATTAGTTAAAATCCTTCATCGAATTTTTTAGTTCACTAACACGACCGGTACTGAACGATGCGTTTCCTGCATGCTGCTGACCTGCATATTGATAGTCCACTCCGCGGACTGGCCCGCTATGAGGGTGCACCTGTAGAACGCCTGCGGAATGCGACCCGTGGCGCACTCGAGCGGATGGTGGATAAGGCCATTGCTGAACACGTCGACTTTATCCTCCTTGCTGGCGATATCTATGATCGTGATTGGCGGGATTTCCACACGGGTCTGTTTTTCCATGAGCAGATGGCGCGCCTCAACCGGGTGGGAATCCGAGTCTTCATCGTACAGGGGAATCACGATGCTCAAGGTGAGATCTCCCGAGAGGTGCAGTTGCCATCAAATGTGACCGTTTTTTCCAGCCATGTCGCGCAGACTGTTTGCATTAATGAACTGGCAGTAGCTATCCATGGCCGGAGCTTTCCCAGTCGAGCAGTCGATGAAGATCTGACGCCGTCTTATCCTGCACCGGTTCCAGGTTTCTTCAACATAGGAATGCTGCATACCAGTCTGGGCGGGCGGCCACACCACGACACTTATGCGCCAACCGATATCGCGACCCTGAGCGCCAAGGGCTACGACTACTGGGCGCTGGGACACATTCATACCCGAGAAGTCGTGTTAGAGAAACCACACATCGTCTTTCCGGGCAATCTCCAAGGACGGCATGCGAATGAAACAGGTCCGAAGGGTTGCGAGTCGATCAGTGTAGAGGCAGGCAAGATCGAGGCAGAATTCATTCCCCTGGATGTAGTGCGTTGGCATCAGTTGGAGGTGGCGCTGGATGGCGTCGACCGGCTGGAACGGATGGGCGAAGTCTTTCGTGAAACCCTGGAGCCCTTGCTGATTGACGCCAGGGACCGACTTCATGCGGTGCGCGTCAGGCTAACCGGCTCGACCAGGCTATATACCATCGAGGCCAACCAACCGGGGACGCTTGATGCGAACATTCGGGCCACCGCACAGGATCTGGGCGACGTAGAGATCTGGATTGAACAGGTACGACTAGATCTAACCACACCGCTGGATCGTACACAGGCCATCCAGCGGCAGGATGCAGTAGGTGAACTGGTCCGGTTGGTGGAGGCGATGAGTGCGGATGAGACCGCACTGAGAAACCTTGCTGAGAAAGAGCTTGGTGACCTTCTGGGTAAGCTACCGGTAGAAGTAAATGATAATGAAATTCCAAAAATCAACAGCGCCACAGATTTACTGAACTTGTTGCGAGATGCAGAGGCGACGGTACTGGCAAGGCTGGGAGCCGAAGGAGGAGCAGCGTCTGCAACCAAGATCGAAGCCGAACAGAAGGCACGAGCCAAAGAGGCAAAATCTCGACAAACTGATCGTGAGCGGCTGCAAACTCAGATTATAAAGACCGAGGGTGAGCTGGAAAGTCATCTGACGGCAGTTCAGGGGTGGCAGCCCCGCCTCTACCTTGCGACCAATAGTACGCCAGCAACCATCAAGGCTCGTATAGACGACCTGGATAGTCTGAAACGACAGGCCGTTACGCTAGCCGAGGCAAAGTCTCAACAGGCTCAACGGCAGACGGTAATCGAAGACTTCGTGGCCCGGGTCCAGCATCTCTCCATGGTACTGGGCGATCCGATTCCGGAACCGGCACTGGCGGAAGATTATACCGATCGTCTGAAAAGCCGCTTGGCAGTGTCCGGGAAGCAGGATCAGCAGAGGCAGACATTGATCCATGACCGCCAGCGGGCGCAAGACAAAAAGCAAAAAGCTGAGGCTGAACAGGCAACGCAAACTACTGTTCTGGAAAAACTCTGTGCAGCGGCCGGGATCGATGAGGTCAATCACCTACCGGAATGTGAAGACAGGGCCGCCAGAAAGCGGCAGTTACAAGAGTTCGTGGCCGACCAGCACCAGCAACTGGCGCAGGCATCGAACCGATCGCTGGATGAATTGCGCACCAGCCTTGCCGGCCAGGACGCGATTGCCATTGACAGCGAATTGGGGCGTTGTTGTACCGAGATCAATCGCCTCAAACAGGAACAAAAATCGGCTCACGAGAAGGAACAAAAGACACGGCAAGTTCTGGAAGCCGTTGATTCCTCCGATCAGGCGGCAAAAGCACGGGAAGCCATGGAAGGGGCGGCAGCTCGATACCGTTCGGCTATTAAGCCTTGGGCACGCTTGAAATTGGCTCATGCGCTGCTTCAGAAGTCTTTGAACCAATTTCGCGAACGTGCTCAAGCACCAATGGTAGCGGCTGCATCGACGTACTTTGCGCTAATGACGGGTGGCCGTTATCAACGACTGATCGCTGACGAAACGGACAACACACCGGTACTTCGGGCTGAACGCGATGATGGCAAGCTGATTGCGGTTGGGCCAGCAACAGCGTCGCGGATTGCATTGCAGACTTGGCGTAACTGACGTACCTCTTTCAAATCTTGACGAATTGCTGCACCTAAAACTCTAGCACACTCAGTCGCCCGCTGTTCTTTGGGGTCATCCATGGTCACTGGAAAGCTGTCACGGATTTCCTTGGCGAGTTCACAAACCCTGTCGTTAGTTTCCTTATATTTTTGATTGATATCCACAACACGTGATATTGGGAAACGAATTGCTTTAGCGTAGTCATCGCATGTTTTTGATAGTCGATCAAACGCCTCGTCATGATGTAGCCCACATGCGCGGAGCGCGGCTTTTGCATTAAAGCAAGCTTCCGTGGTCGCCCATGGATCGGATACGGGTTGAGTATTTCCCGCCGTGGCTACGATCAAGGTCAACGCCATGGGCAAAGCAAAATGATTCACGGTTTTCTCCTGGGCAAGTTACGGTTGAAAGGTTCACGTAAGAGGGTAGACGACAGCGGAACAAAACACCCACCTCGCGGGCGGGTTTGGTCAACGCAGCGGGTTATGCCCTGACCACACGCCTCGTGGGGGGCTTGCGCTTCACCTGGCCAGCGGGCGTTTTGGCTCGATGCGCGACGGTCGGCTCATCGCCATCAATAAAATCCTCATCAATAAATAGCTTCGCGTTCGGTATCGGCGGGCGGGCCTTACGCTGCTGGTAGCGGTTCATATCGTGCCAGACCGCCATATAGGCGTCGTGGCGGTCATCTTCCTGGACGCTGCTCTTGAAGTTGCCATAGTCGATCTGCTGCGCCTGCTGGTACAAGACCTTGGCGACCGCCTCCCGGTCAATCCAGGTGCGGTAGAGGTAATCCGTTCCCGCGCCTTCGATGACCTCGGCGGTCGGGAAGACCCGGTTAATATCGCCATTGACGCGGGCGCGTACCAGCAGCTTATCGCCCCGGTTTTTGTCGGCGACGATACTCAAAAAAGCGTTGTTCAAAAAAATCCACATGTTTTTGCTCCTTTTCGGTTAGCCGCTGGTGAACCGGAGCCAGCTTGAAAACAAGTGCAGAGCCAGCCAGTCCAGGTCGGTATCAGTTTCGTTTATCGTAATTTCTGCGCCATCATCGTCGGGGCCACGCAGTTCAAACGTGCAGGGCGTTCTGGCTCGGTCGCTGCCGTCACCCGGTGACCTTGACCCGCTGCTTATTGATCAGGTCGGCGAGATCAAAGGGCAGGATTTTAGCCAGCCCGGCGCGGATGATCTGGTAACGCGGGTCGTGGCGATCTCGCTCCAGCCAGTCCAGCCACTCTTGATCTTTGGTTTTCATCTTTTTTCTCCGGTTGTACACACCGAACCATAAAATTAACGGTACACAAAGGCTAGACTTCAGCTATTGACAACGTTCGTTGTCATGCCAATACTATACATTAAAACATCCAACGGCAGACTTTCAATCTATGTTGTCAGAAACCTCTTCCTGGGAAGGGTCCATGGACGAGTTGGTGGCGGAAGTCGACCGCCAACTCGCGCCATTGGACCCAGACGGACGGCTGGCCGGGGTCAATGCCCGCCTGATCCGCCACTACGCCAGTATCGGCGCGATCACCAAGCCCCACCGGCTGGGGCGTGAGATTCGGTTCCAGTGGCGGCAGGTGCTGGAGTGCCTGGCCGTGCGCGTGTTATTGGGCGACGGTTGGCCACTGGCCAAGATCGCCGAGCTGATCCGGCGTACCGATGAGGCGGGACTCATTGCCCTGTTGCCGGGGTTACGCCCGGAACGGGTTGCCAACGCCGTACCGGGGGATCAGCGGCAGCAGGCGCAGGCCCTGGTCGCTCGCTTCCAGCAACCCGCGGTAAAACCCAGCGAGGCGACTTCCGCTCTGACCTCTGCCGCCGTAGCCACGCAGGGGCGCGTGCAACTGCAAAGTGATTTGCAGGCGCTGGGCAATACCGCCGGCCAGGTTGAGCGGGTGGCGATGGTGAAATTGCGGCTCGCCGCCGGTTGCGAAGTGCTCATTGACCCGCACTGGTTGCAGCAACTGGATGAGGAGCGCCTTGACCGGGCCGCGGATGCGTTCCGTCAGGCGTTACATGAGGAATTTTTCAAAGGAGGTAAAAAGCGATGAACGAGAAGACGGTGAACGAGACCGATCCGGTACTGTTGCTCAACCCACGCCGTTCGGCGCTGGTGGCCGGTCATGCGAATACGGTGGAAGTGCTGATCCGCGTCCAAGCCCCGCCCCAGACGGGTGAACCCCGCCCCCCGTTCAATCTGGCGTTTGTGCTGGATCGCTCCGGCTCCATGAGCGGTCAGCCGCTGGCGGAAGCCTGTCGATGCGCCCACGCCATGATCCAGCAACTCGACGCTCGCGACCGAGCGGCGCTGGTGGTGTTTGATAACGAGATCAAGGTACTGGTCGCCAGCCAGCCGGTGGTGGATCAGCGGCCCTTTCAGCGGGCGCTGGCCACCGTGCAGTCCGGTGGGAATACCCACCTGCACGGCGGCTGGGTACAAGGCGCGGCGGAAGTCGCCGGTCACTTGCGCCCCGACGGCCTCAACCGGATCGTGCTGCTGTCCGACGGCAACGCCAACGAGGGACTCTGTGACCCGCCGGTGATCGCCCAGCAATGCGCCGAGCTGGCGGGCACTGGTGTGACCACCTCCACCTATGGACTGGGCAACAGCTTCAACGAAGAACTGATGATCGGCATGGCCAAGGCCGGGAGGGGCAACGCCTACTACAGCGATACCGCCGACGATCTACTCGACAAATTCGATGAAGAATTCGCCCTGATGCAGGCCCTGTGCGCCCGGCAACTACAGGTGCTGGTGCGGACCGCGCCGGGCGTCAAACGAGAACTGCTCAATGACTACGTCGCCTGCGGCGAAGGCATCTGGCGGTTACCCGACCTGGCCTACGACGGTGAAGCCTGGGCCTTACTGCGCCTCCAAATCAGCCGCCAGGATATCGAAGCTGCCGGCGATCAATCCATGCCACTACTGGAAGTCGAACTGGCCTGGACGGATTTGCAGGGACAAAGCCAGAGCGGCGTCTCCGCGACGTTGGCGTTGCCGATCTTACCGGTAGCAGCGTTCGGCGCGGTGTCGGAAGACGAACGCGTCACGGCGCGGTTGGCCGAAATTGAAAGCGCCGGCTTACAACTTCAAGCCCGCGCGGCCGCTCGCCAGGGGGATTGGCAGCGGGTCGATCAGTTGCTGGCCAAGGCCAAACGGCTGGCGCGGGACAATCCGTGGCTGGACGCCGTGGTCAGTGAGATGGAGAAACTGAGCGCCGCTCGTGACGAAGAACGGTTCAGCAAGGAAAGCTATTACTCTTCGCACCGGATGTCGAATCGATTAGCGTCCAAGGAAGAGTCGGTGCAGGAACCGGATAGTGGCGACGCTGTGCCCGCATTTCTGCGGCGTCAGTCCCGGCAGGGGAAGAAGAGCCAGTGAACTCAACCTTCACCGAGACCTTTGTTGGGCGGACTCTCGACGCTAAGCCACGTTGATTTAGAGGCACGGTGGTCGCCATCGTCAGTCACTGGGCGATCGCGTCATCGCCGCCTCGGAGGCCTCGTTCACTCAAGCAGGGGCAGGCGTAAGGATTCCTTCGTCAATGAGTAACCAGCCGGGCTACTGACTAAAAAACCCCCGTAACAGGTTTTTTTCTGCACGATTTTCGCCTACGAATTCCTGACCTTTTCTTAGGCAATTATCGTTAAGCAAAACAATCCTTTTCTGTATATCCTAGAAAGACCGTTACTTCTGATGGGTAGGTATCGATGGTCAATGTCCCTCCAAAATCCAGCTTAGCCGACCGTCTCAATTTGGGATGTCGAAAATCGGCTCAACGCCATACCAGTTGCGCGTTTGTGCGAAATCCTATGGGACTTTGGTGTCGTTTGTTTAAACGTACCCCATGATGGCGGCGGCAGCGCCTCCCCTGCTGCCGGCAACGTCACTGAATATCGCCGCGTTGGCCGGGCTGTTTCGCCATACGACGAATTCTTACAAGTTCGTGTTCTTTCTGGCGCTGCTGGAGATACTCCGACGCGATCATTTCCAGGCGTCCCGGCCGTATTCCTATACGGAAATTACCGTGGAAATGCTCACCATCGCTGGGTTCGCCCATACGTTCAAGTTGTCGTTTGGAACACAGGATACCCTCGCGCAAAAGCTCGATGCTTTGGACTTGAATCTGCCTCCATCGCCCCCTTTGTTCGCTGGTGACTGCCAGGTATTGCGCACGGCGTTGCAGAACCGCGATCTCAAAGACGCGCAGCGCCTGATGGACTTCGTCCCGTATCGGTTGCTGATGCCGTTCCTGGAGCCGCAGTTGCAGGGGGTGGATAAAGGGGCTTGGCTGGTGTTCGAGAAGGCGCTGCCGAAAATCGCTAATACTCACTTTGCGACCGCCCGCCCCCTGTATCGCTTCAACAGCGATGACTATCGCGAGTGTGAGCGTACTACGGTGCATCCGGACTGGGCGGCGTATCTGGCCCGGCATGAGGCGCGGATCCACGACTGGGCGGCCTGGCACTGGCTCCAGTACATGCAGCGGCGCAACCCGGCCACGCCGGTGAGGGCCGATCACCTGTTTCCGCCCGCCCCGAGGGCGATCTGAGTCACCGTATGGATAATCACGTCTTGCATGATCCGCAGGTATTGATCCTGCCCCACCCGATCCGCGTCGATGTTTGCTCCGGCGAACCGCATGATACCGAGGTGTTTCAACATCTGGGGGTGTTCGAGCCGTTACAGCCGCTGTTGCGCGATGCCGGGACGCCGACCGAGGCGATCCTCAATGATGTGCCGTGGATGCGCCCGGTGACGCAGAGGTATCTACAGCTTCTCGGCCACCATCATCTCGGGTCGTTTATCCTGACCATGAACCGCGCCCGGTTGCGGGCTTATGGCGATCCCATTCTGGAGGTGACGCCCGCCTTGCAAACCCTGCTGGATCAGACCGATGTCGAGGCCGGGTTGCCGGTGCGCTATCTGGAGCCACCGGAGCCGATGATCTATTTGCGGTTGGCGCACGGGAATCGGCTACAGGTGCCGCATAAGCTCAGCGGGCTGCATGAGTGCGAAGGGGCCTATCTGGCCTGTTATACGCTGCCCGCCGGGCATGGGATGCTCAGCCGGGTCGGGCGACCCCGGTTACTGGGGCTGGATCCGGCGAAACCGGCGCGGGTGATTGAGGTCGTCATTATTGGATCGCCGGTCGGCAAAGCGGATGCGCTGGATGATGCGTCACAGGATTTTATCCTGTTTGTGCAGGATGAAGACGAGCCGCTGACGCAGGTGCTGGAACGGCATATCGCGTATTACAACAATCCGGCGGTGTACAGTCATCCGGGCATGGCACCGGTGGATCCACAGGAAGTGGCGATGATCGGGCCGGTGGCCAAAGCGCTGGCCAAGGTGCTGCTGTATCTGCGCCTGCCGGAGGCAGAACGGCAGCCGGTGTTGGAACGCACCGAGCTGGCGGCAAAACTCCGGGCGTTCGGCAAGCTGAATGCGAAGCGTCGGACGCGGTTGGCGTTGGCGTATGACCGGACGCTGATTGGGCCGCGGGTGATTGTGGATGTGCCCGTGCCCGTGGCGGTGGTGACGGTTGAGGCCGAATCCGGGCGGACACTGCGGCCGCATTGGCGGCGCGGGCATTTCCGGCGATTAGTGGGCGAGGCCGGGCGGCTGACCTGGGTACGCCCGACGCTGGTGAAGGCCGCAGCAGCGTTTGGGCTGGAGCGGGCGACGCCTCGCGGGTAGGGGGCGCTCATGTGCGCTTTTTTACGCCCCCTTCCCCTCCAAAACGTGAACGCCTGTTGGCGGCGTTATTTATGCGGCGAGGCGCTCGGGTTGGGCCACTTCCTGTGAGAAGAACTTACGCCGCCATGGATTGACGGGTTGCCCAGAACTATCGACTTCCACCCGAGTGCCACCACAGTAACTTTTTATGATAAACCGCACCCATTTATCGCTGTTGTCCCGATCATGTCGAGCGAGGGTTTCCCGCACCGCGACCTTCAATTCCGCCAAGGTCCGGCACCGCTCAAACTGCTGTTGAAGATCGTCATCGAAGTTCATAACCATCCCCTTTGCTTGAACAATAAATCAATGGCCTCTGAAATGGGTTTAAAATCATCCCATTCCCAATAGCCTACTTCATTCTCAATCGCATAATCGGCCTGTTTTTTGAGTATGGTCGATCCACTCCGCAAAGCAACCCACTGAGCATAAGCGCGGCTCCACCATTCTGTTTCATCATTGAGATAGTCATAGGCTTTTGCATCGTGAGCATAACTTTGAATGCCTTGCGCGGATTTCGATAGCCGAATACTCAACAGAACATCCAGCAAGGCTCCTTTGGGATCGAGCGTTGCATACCCTTGCCCTGGAGCCAGAGCCTGATGGTCTAAAAAGTGCCCCACTTCGCAGGCCAGCGAGAATTCCTTGATCTTGGACAACGCCGCGATCCGAATCTTGAAAGCGTGAACCTGATCCCCCCAATACTCTCCATCGTTACCTTCCTTTAAATCCCGCGCCAACTCAATCGGCAATGATGGCAAGTCCCCATCATCATGCGCCGCGTCAATCGCCGCCAGCGCCCGGCGGATCGGCGCATATTCGGGTACATCCGGGAAGTCGAAAGCAGCGCTCACGGGGCGCAACCGGTTAGGAATGATCAACTTTTCATCTTCCGCTAATGCGGTATCAACCGCCTTGAATGACAACCGCGCTGCTTTCACTTGTGGTATTTCTATCATCTCCCCCACCCTCTTCCACTGGTACAGCGGATCCTTCCCCTGATTATAGCCTCCAT
>JAIFNF010000105.1 GCA_020047885.1 Gammaproteobacteria bacterium
TGTTTTTGCAAGGCTATCGGACAGTCAGTCACTGTTTCCTGATAGACGCTGCCTGGAATGTATAACTGACCAAATAATGTTTTAAAAATCCCTAAACATTCTGCTTGGCTCAATGCAAGAAGCGGACTAGCGTTAGCAATAACCCTCATTGACGATGCCTGTCCATCCAGCTTTCAAATTGTCGGTAGCTGTCTGTCATCTCCTGCGGCGATGCGTTAATAAAAGACAGCCCTTTTTTTCCTAATAGTGCAAAAAAATCGTGATAACTCAAGCCCAGCAATTCAGCGGCTCGACTCAAGCTGATGGTTCCACGTTGTCGCATTTCAATGATGAAATCTTCATATAAAACACGGCGAACGTCTTCCAAACTGCTAAAATTTCTGATCAGTTCATCAGGAATTTCCAAGGTCACGGTAGTCATTATATGTTGTTCCTTATAGGTAAGTGTTCACCTCCCCCCTGTAACAAAGAGGGGTTAGGGGGATTTCTGCGGTAAAGGTTAAAACTATAAAAAACAAATGGTTGGCGGAGATTATTGTCCGCCGCGCACCAACCGCGCACGACCATCACCACCCTTACCATCACAGTCTACTTCCCCTGAATCGAAACACAAATCCCGCCTATTAGCCGTATCATCAATGTGAGGTGAAGAAGACCAGTACCATCCAGGTATTGTGTTCGGAAATGCCGGTTGATAAAGAGTTGGGCGTTTGAAATTACCTTGGCATGGCTTTCCTGTGTCATTCCAAATCTTGGGTTGCCCACTGGAGCAGTAAACCAAGGTTAGCAATTCATCTATCGTTGGCACCCGCCAGTCCCGATAACCAGCATAACCCCCCTTACGATTCAGCTCTTTGCGGTAAAACTTTAAATCTACATATCCGTATTCCTCGGCATCGTCACGACAGGTCCCATTTTTCCATGTCTGCCCCAGAGAACAGCGCATCCATTGGAGGCTAGTTTTCACATCCGTGACCGTGCCATCACCGTTATCCCGGTAGCGATCCCCAATCAGAGTTTCAGCAACCGGGCGCGATTCCGCTGACGCTGGTGCGGGCGACGCAGTCGGTGAGGATTCGCTTTGCACCGCCGTCAGCACCACATTCAGCACCGTCTGTTCCCCCGCTCGCACCTGCACCGTGTCCCGATAATCCACATAGCCCGCCAACTTCGCCTCAATCGTATGCTGCCCAGCCTTCAACGTCACCGTTTGCGGGGCTGTTCCCAACCGATTACCGTCCACCGAAATCACTGCACCCGGCGGCTGGCTGGTGCGAATTACCAATGTCCCGGTCGTCACGGGCGGCGGCTCACGCGGTGCGGGCGGCGCTTCCGCCAGATGCACCTTGCCCAACACTTCATCTTCCATCGTGGGCCGCTGCTCGCCCCGGCTCTCGTCATACACCGCTTGCCGCACCCGCATCAACGCTTCCCGTAATTCCAGCGCTTGACCCAGTTCCTGGAGCAGATACTTGGTATACAGACTGTTACTGCCCCCGGAGTTGTCGCTCGCCGTCCGCCCGTTCTGTGCCGCATAACCAATCAACACCCCCTCCTGCGGCTGAATCGGTCTCATCCCCTTGCTGTCATCCCAGATCGATTTAGCGTCCCCAAACGGCGCATCCCGGCAGGAATCCAGCAACACCAGATTGATCCCGCTCTGATCCTTGAGGCCTCGCAACAGGGTTTTCAGCGAATAGGCTTGATCGGGCAATTCGTGTTTGCGGGTCACGCCATGCCCAATCGGCAGCAGATAATTGTCGCCGTCATAGCTCGCGCCATGCCCGGAGTAGTAGAACAGCCGCAACTCCGCGCCTTTGCTCTGATCCAGAAAGGCATTGACCTGTTGACGAAAGCCGGGCAGCGTCAGATCGGTTTTCTCGGTCACGCTAAACCCCAGTTTTCGCAGCAACGCCGTCATCGCTCGCGCATCGTTCGGCGGATTCTTCAACGGCCGCTCGGCATAGCTGCTATTGCCGATCACCAGCGCCACCCGCCCGGCTGCATCCACGGTCGGCAGTAAACCCAAGCCCGCCAGCAGCACAATCAACAATCCCCATCCAACCCACTTTTCTCCCCAACGCATTGTTCAATCTCCCATGGCCAAGACGATTCCGCTACTCGTAGCGCTTAAACCACCGTTCCGCTTCCGTGCATAATTCCTCCAACGGCATGACGGCAGGCGCATCCGCCCCCTGCGCGGCAACCAGCACCTGCACAGTTTCCCGCAGTGGCGCATCACTCAGGCAGGTCAAGCGCACCCGCGCCGCCCAGCGCCCCTGTCGCCAAGCTTCCCGCTCACCCAGCGAACACACGCCGGGGCAACGGCTGACCGCGCCACGTTCCGCGTAATGTGCATACAAGCGCGCCCAGTCCCCGGCATTGGGTGCCCGCGCCAGCACGGTCGCCACGCCAGCGGCAAACGCCGCTTGCACCATCGAATCGGGCGCATCCGTTGCCGGCACCGCACTTTTAGCCCCCAGCGCCCAATGCAACGGGCGCACATCGTCCGGCCAGGCCAGAGCATCGCATTTGTCTATGGTGCGGCCAGCGCCACCGGGCGGCAACGGCTGGAAGGTTACATGACGGCCATGGCGACGCAGGGACTGGAAACCCTGGCGAAAGCCGTTCCGGCCACCGCCGATGCCGCCCAGATCGCTGCGCGTGAACTGTTGGAGGGATCGTTAGCGCCCGATGCCTTGATGGGGAGCAATGGCCTGATTCTTCTCGGGTTGGTCGAAGCCCTGCGGGAGGCGCAACTCGCGTTTCCCGAGCAAATGGGGCTGGCGGGCTTTGACGATTTGCCCTGGACCGGGCTGGTGGTACCGGGCATTACGGTGATCGCGCAGCCGACTTACGATATTGGGCAGGCCGCGATTGAGTTGTTGCTGCAACGCGTCGCCCACCCGGCGCAGCCAGTGCGGCGGGTGGTGTTGCGTGGGGAATTGCAGGAACGGGGGTCCAGCATCCTCCGTCCGGGTTGATCACGTCCCCGCCCATTTCAGCGTCGCCGGAGCCTCCACAGGTCGTTTCAGAAAGAACAGCGCGGCGGCAGTGATCAGCGTACCGACGACAATCGCGATCAGGTAGGAACCAAGATTCGTGACGGCATTGGGAATCGGCAATACGAACATTCCGCCATGCGGCACCCGCAACGTGCAACCGAACACCATGGACAGCGCCCCGGTGGTCGCAGCGCCCAGCATCAGCGCCGGGATGACCCGTAGCGGATCTTTAGCCGCGTAGGGAATCGCGCCTTCGGTGATGAAGGCCATACCCAGCACTGCCGTTGCGCCGCCCGCTTCGCGCTCATCCAGGGAAAAGCGGTTCTTGAACAACACCGTCGCCAGCGCCAGACCCAGTGGCGGTACCATACCCGCCGCCATTACTACCGCCATCGGTGCGTAAACTTCGCTGACGATCAGGCCGGTCGCGAACGCATAAGCCGATTTGTTCACCGGCCCGCCCATGTCGAAGGCCATCATCGCGCCGAGCAGCAGACCGAGGAAAATCGCGCTGCTGCCCTGCATCCCCTTGAGCCAGGCGGTGATGGTGGCGAGTAGGGCGGCGACCGGTTCGCCGACCACGAAGTACATCAACAGGCCAACGACCAACGTACCGAGCAGCGGCAGAATCAGCACCGGCTTGAGACCGTCCAGAGTGCGCGGTAGGCGAATATGGTCGCTCATCCATTTCACGCTGTAGCCGGCCAAGAACCCTGCCGCGATGCCGCCCAGGAAGCCGGAGCCAGTGGTGCTGGCGATCATGCCGCCGATCATGCCGGGCGCGATACCGGGCCGATCCGCGATGGAATAGGCGATATAGCCCGCCAACACCGGCACCATCAGGGTGAATCCGGCTTTCGCGCCGATTTGAAACAGCGTCCAGCCCAGCGTTCCCTCGTTCACCGCCTCAAAGACATTGATGCCGCCAATGGCGAAACTGATGGCGATCAGCAAACCGCCAGCCACGACAAAGGGAATCATGTAGGACACGCCGGTCATCAGGTGCTTGTAGAAACCTGGTTGAGTCGCCGCCTGTTGCGCTTGGGTCGACTTGACCGGCGCATTCTCATCGGCACCCCCCGGTTGAATGCCCTGAACCTTGGCCTGCTCAATCGCGGTGCGCACCAGCGCCGCGCCATCGTGAATCGCGGTCTTGGTGCTGGCTTCGTGGAGGCGCTTGCCAGCGAAGCGACTTTTATCCACTTGGGTATCGGCGGCGATGATGACCAGATCCGCAGCAGCGATCTCTTCAGTAGTCAGGGTATTCTTCGCGCCAACCGAGCCTTGCGTTTCTACCTTGATAACGTGGCCCTGACTTTTCGCGCCTTGTTCCAGACCCTCCGCCGCCATGAACGTGTGAGCGATGCCGGTTGGACAGGAAGTAATGGCGACGATTTTCAAACCGGTAGCGGGCAGCGCGACAGGTTTAGCCACAGAGGGAACGCGAGCCAGGGCGGTTTTGATGACGTCCACGCCATTACGAATTGCCGGTTCGGTGGTGGTTTCATAGCGCGGTTTGTCAGCAAAGCGGGCGACGTCCACCCGGGTATCTGCCGCGATGATGACTACATCAGCGGCGGCGATGTCGGCTTCGGACAGCGTGTTGCGGGTGCCGACTGAACCCTGAGTTTCGACCTGGATCGCGTAACCCAGGGCTTTGGCGGCCTGCTCCAGTCCTTCGGTGGCCATGAGGGTGTGCGCAATGCCGGTGGGACATGCGGTGACGGCGACGATTTTCGTCATGTTCGGTGCTCCTCAATTCCGGGTTTTCTGTTCAAGCAACGGGGCTGACAGTGACTTGTCGAGCCAGGGCGCGGACTTCGGCGGGATGGGGTAAATGGGGTCCCAACCGGGTCAGCTTGGCGGCGGAAAAGGCGGTGGCCAGTTGCGCGGTTTCCCGCAGTGACAAATCTTCGAGGCGAGCAGCGACCAGACCAGCCACCATGGCGTCACCCGCGCCGACCGTGCTGGTCACGGCAACCGGCAACGGCTGGGCGTGCAGCGCCTGTTCACCAGTCAGGAACAGTGCGCCCTCGCTGCCAAGCGAGACGACCACCCATTCGGGCGCTGGTGAGCGGTGCAGCAATTCCCGCCCGACAGCCACCAGCGAGTGCAGACTATCGAGTGACTGGCCCACCAGTTCCGCCAGTTCGTGCCGGTTCGGCTTGATCATCCGGGGACCCGCCGCCAGCGCCGCTTTCAACGGATCGCCGCTGGTGTCCAGCAATACTGAAGCGCCTGCCGCCTGCATCCGGGCGGTGATGATCGCGTAGGCATTCACCGGCATTCCCGGCGACAAACTGCCCGACAGCACGATCCAGCGAGCATGTTCCACCAACCGATCCAGCCGTTTTAGAATCTGCTTGAGCAGGTTCGCCGCCGCATCAGAAGTCAATTCCGGCCCCGGCATGTTGAGATCGGTCGTTTCACCGCTGACCGTATCCGCCAGCTTGGTATTGATCCGGGTCAGGCCGTCCAGGTAACAACAGTGGTTGGCGATGTGCTTGCGCTGGAACAGTTCCTCGAACAGCGCCGCATTATCACGACCCAGTTGCCCGGCGACCGCAACCGGTATGCCGAAATCGGCCAAGCAGGAGGCGACGTTGATCGCCTTGCCGCCCACATCGATCTGCATCCGCAACGCCCGATTGACCGCGCCGGGTTGCAGGTTGGCGACTTCGATAGTTTGATCGAGTGCCGGATTCAGCGCGACGGTGACGACCCGCGCCGGTTCAGCCAAGGGATTGACGGGATTCATCGCGCACGCACCTCGTCGGCAGTACCCATCGGGAACATGATCCACAGCTAGCTATGCTGGGCAGCGCGGTACAGCGCCCGTAACTGGGCGTAGAGTAAATCCTGCCGCTGCAATAACAACCGTGCGCCGCGCACTCCGAGGAACGGGTTGTCTTCGTGTGGCAGGTTCAGATAGGGCACCTGCTTGTCGCCGCCAATATCCAGCGCCCGAATGACCAACCGCCGACCAGCCAGCACCTCGGTCATCTCCCGATAGACTTGATGCTGCTCCTCTTCATCCGGGGCATGGTCGCGCTCCAGAAACAGGAACTCGGTGCGCATCAGGCCAATGCCTTCCGCGCCGGCGTCGATGGCAACAACGGCCTGCTTGGGATTAGCCACGTTCGCAGCAATTTCCACGGTATAGCCATCGGTGGTGGTCGCCGGTTGATGACGCACGGCGCGTAACGCCTCGCGGGCGGCGTGTTGCCGGGCGATGACCTCGGCGACGCTGCACTGATCATTCTCGCTGACCTCGACGACGTGGTCGGCGAACCGGTCGGTGTCCAGTCCGGCGCGGTCTTGCGGGCGGCCTGTGTATTCCGACGAGCACGTTCAGCGTCAGCCTTTTCCTCGGCGGACAAGCCGCGCACCGTGTCATACACAGCGGTCAGCGCCTTTGGGGCGTCAGGACCTCGCGCCGCAAGTCGCAGGGTAGTGCCGCAGGTCACGCCCAGCCCTAACGGTCCGGTCAGCGCCTTGGCGTCGGCGTATCCAGCGCCTTGGTAAATGCGCAGTTCGCATCGCCACCACCAGATAGGCGTTCTGACCGTCATTCCATTCCACGCCGTTGGGGACTTGCAGAATGGCAATGCCGGTATGGTGGATCAGATGGCGATCTTCAATCATCCCGTGCGGGATGGCGACCCCACCGCCGAGAAAGGTGTTAGCGACCTGCTCGCGTTTCAGCAGGCTGTCAATATAGGCGGGTTCGATGTAGCCCGCGTCGGCCAGCAGTTGTCCGGCTCGCTGAATGGCTTCGTCCTTGTTCTGAACGCACACGTCCAGGCGGATACAGGATCTGGTAATCGTTTTCATAGTATATCAAATAGTTTATTGATTTTTATGGTATTTAATTTGTAAAGGATTACATTTGTGATGTCAAGCGAAAATAGAATGGACTTCCATGTGATTCACCCCACGCCTGCCGCGTTAGCCCAAGCATCGGGCGGGGTCCAGGCCGCGATCCAGCCAGGGATCAGTTCGGGAGGCATGGGCCGGGCGATACCGTAGCCCTGAGCCAGCATACAGCCCAATTGCATCAACCGACTGCCGTGCGCATCGGTTTCCACACCCTCGGCAATCACCTCGCGCCGGAAGGCTGCTGAGAGACCAATGACGCCTTCGACAATGGCGCGGGCGTCGGCATCCGCCAACAGATTGCGCACGAAAGACTGGTCTATCTTGAGTATCTGCACCGGCAAGTGCTGGAGGTAGGTCAGCGAGGAGTAGCCAGTACCGAAATCATCGAGGGCGAAACGGACGCCCAGTTGTCGGCAGGCTTCAATCAGGCGGGAAATCGCGGCCATATCGTCCAGCGCGGCGGTTTCCAGAATCTCCAGTTCCAGCCCGTCCCGGGGTATCGTCGGGTAACGCACCAGCACGGTGCGCAAGCGGGCGACAAAGTCGAGTTGTTGTAAGTGCCGTCCACACACATTGACGCTGACCCGCAGGTGCAACCCCTGCGCCGCCCAGACCGTCATTTGCCGCAACGCTTCCTGAATCACCCAGCAATCGAGGGTAATCGCCAGGTCACTAGTTTCCACCGCGGGCATGAACCGGGCGGGCGGTAGCAGACCCTCGTCCGGGTGTTGCCAGCGGATCAGGGCTTCAGCGCCGATGACCGCTCCCGTGCGCATATCCACCTTGGGCTGGTAATAGAGGCGGAATTCTCCAGCCACTAATCCCGCCTCGACTTGTTGCAACAACTCGCGATGGAGGCGGGCACGGCGGTCGTGGTCGGCGTCGAACCAGTGATAGCGGTGGCCGCCGGCCTGTTTGGCAGCGTACATCGCCTGATCGGTATGCCGGAGCAGCGCGTCGGGATCAGCGGCGTCATCGGGATACAGGGTCACGCCCAGACTCGCCGTGAGCGACAGCGACAGGCCGGCGACGGGAAACGGCGTCTGCAAAACAGTGAGCACCCGATCCAGGGCGCGTTCGCATTCCTCGATATTGGGCAAGTCCCCCAGCAGCAGGACGAATTCATCGCCGCCCATCCGCGCCACCGTGTCGCCCGCCCGCACACACGTCTTTAAGCGCTGGGCCACTTCAATCAGCACGCGGTCGCCTTCGACCGAACCCAGTGCGTCGTTGATCGGTTTGAAGTCGTCCAGATCCAGGTAGCAGACGGCTAACTGCTGTTGGTCGCGCTGGACTTGCGCCATGGCCTGTTGCAAGCGGTCGGTGAGTAACACCCGGTTCGGCAACTGGGTGAGTGCGTCATGGTAGGCCAGGTGGGTAATTTGTTCCTCAACTTGTTTGCGGTCGGTGATGTCGGTATGGGTCAGGATGACCGACGCCGGACCGGATCCCATGAAGGGGGTCACGCGCAACAGGAACCAGCGCTGCTCGTCCGGCGCATGGCAGGGATATTCCAGCGAAAAGTTGTCGATTTGCCGGTTGATCACGGCGCGAATACCAGTGGCGGTTTTCTCGCTTTCCGTCGCCGCCTCGCAAATCGCCAGATAATTCTGGCCGATGCAATAGTGAGCGACAGCCAGGGCGTTGTTGTCGGCAAAATCCTTCCAGGCCTCGTTCACATCCAGAATCAGCCCCTGATGGTCCAGGATCGCGATGTGCGAGGGCAGTGAGTCCAGAACACATCGCAAATAATCCTGCAAAGCGTTGGCCTGCGCTTCGGCCTGCTTGCGCTCGGTGATGTCGGAGAAAATGCATGCGAACTGACCCGGAGCGGGTCGGAAGGCAGTCACTTTGAACGATCGTCCGAGGTCCTGAGAGTGATTCTCGAACAGGGCCGGTTCGCCAGTCAATGCGACCCGGCCATAGGTATCAATCCAGTGCTGCTCAGTACCGGGCAATGCCTCCAACACAGTCCGGCCTACCAGGGCTTCGGCCTTCAGACCCGTCAGACATTCGAAAGCCGGATTAACGGCGAGGAAGCGATAATCTGCGGGCTGGCCTTGCGCGTCCAGAATCAGCTCATGCAGAGCGAAACCGTCCAGCATTTCGCGAAACAACATTTGATATTGTTGTTCAATCTGCTGGCGCTCGGCTTTGACCCGGTGGAGCGCCGTCATCTGGCGACCGATGCCCACTACGCCGATCAGCGCCAGGATCATCACCAGCGTATCGTTTATCCCCTCGAGCATCAGGGCGACGATCACCGTAGCGAGCAGGAGAAATGGCCCACTCAACAGTAGCTGGAGGCGGGTGCCCGCGATGGTTGGATTCGCGATCCACTGTCGGAACAACTTAAGGTTCATCGAGTAACCATCTTTGGTATCGTGGTCGTACTGACAGTTGATCCCTCAATGGATTTTGAGTTTTTCCAGACGCCACTTCTGATTAACCAGAGAGTCTAGCACCAGTCAACAGGTTCCTGAACCGTGGGCAACCGGAGTTTGGACCCACACGATGGCTAACGGTGAAAGAATAATTTTCGGACTGACACTGGCTATACTTCAAATCAAGCAGATGAAGAATCCCGAACCACCCCGTCGCTTCGCGCCACCCCTCCTTGGCCAAGGAGGGGAATTCGGAGGTCCGGCGATCAGATAACGATACGCTTCAGCAGCCATTTCTGGTGAGTGACCGCTGAACTCAAGCCATTGGCGGCGAGGACAATGACATGACAGAGAGCAACAAAGCGGAACTGCCGCTGGCAGGTATCCGGGTGATCGACGTAGCCACGGTCATCGCCGGCCCCTATTGCGCCGGCATTCTGGGCGAATTCGGCGCGGACGTGCTGAAAGTCGAGCACCCGGTGGGCGGCGATCCCCTGCGCCATTTCGGAACGCCAACCGCGCGCGGCGATACCTTGACCTGGATGAGCGAGGGGCGCAACAAAAAGTCGGTGACGGTGGATTTGCACCGTCCAGAAGGCGTAGAGATTTTCAAGAATCTGATTCGGCAATCGGATGTGCTCTGTGAGAACTTCCGGCCCGGCACCCTGGAAAAATGGGGGCTTGGCTGGGAGGCACTGCATGAGATCAATCCTGGCCTGATCATGCTGCGCGTGACCGGTTATGGGCAGACCGGCCCCTACAAGGATCGCCCGGGATTTGCCCGAGTGGCTCATGCGGTGGGCGGCCTTGCGTACCTGTCCGGGATGCCCAAGGGGACGCCAGTCACGCCGGGGTCGACGACACTGGGCGATTATCTGACCGGTCTGTACGGCTGCCTGGGGGTGTTGATGGCGCTGCGGCATCGTGAAGCGACCGGCGAGGGGCAGTATATCGACGCAGCGCTGTACGAATCGGTCTTTCGCTGCACCGATGAACTGGCTCCGGCGTACAGCATGTTTGGCACGGTTCGGGAGCGGCATGGGCCGACTCACAACGACTTTGCCTGTCCCTATGGCCATTTCCCGACCAAGGACAACAAATGGATCGCCATTGCCTGCGCGACGGATAAGCTGTTTGAACGGCTGGCCAACGCTATGGGTCGCCCGGAACTGGCCTCGTCGAGTCTGTATGGCGAGCAGAAAATCCGGCTGGAACATCGGCATGATGTGAATGAAATCGTCCGCGACTGGTGCGGCTCGCTGACCCGCGAGGAGATTCTGCAACGCTGTTTCGCCACCGGCGCACCGGCCGGACCGCTGAATAACATTGCCGATATTTTCGGCGACCGCCAGTTTCATGCGCGGCGCAATCTGGTCGCCATTGACGAACCGGATTTGGGCGAAACCATTATTGTTCCCTCGGTGATTCCCCGGTTATCGGAAACGCCCGGGGAAATCCGCCATCTTGGCCCCAAGCTCGGCCAGCATACTGACGAGGTGTTAACGGATCTACTGGGGATGGATGCGCAGCAAATCAGCGAATTGCGTAGAAAGCGGGTGGTGTAACCCAGTTTTCCCCTCCTTGGATAAGGAGGGGGGGCGCGTCAGCGCCGGGGTGGTTTGACGGTTCCCGTAGAACATACGAAGGTTTAATTCGATGAGTGAAATCAACTTACAGAACTGGGTGGGCAACACTGAAGAACAACGGGATGGTCTTTATCCCACGCCAGTCAAGGCGCTGGCGGTGGCGCTGGATGATCCGCAGCGGGACGTGGCGCACGGCGCACGGTTGCCGGACATTTGGCACTGGCTGTATTTCCTGCCGATGACGCCCCGTTCGGGTCTGGATACCGATGGTCATGCCCAACGGGGTGGATTCTTGCCGCCCGTCGCTTTGGAACGACGCATGTGGGCCAGCGGTCAACTGACGTTCCACGAGGATTTACGGATTGGCGATGATGTCGTCAAGACCTCGGAAATTTTCAAGGTTGCCGAAAAATCCGGCAAAGCCGGTTCCATGGTGTTTGTTACGGTCAAGCATTCCATCCGTT
>JAIFNF010000203.1 GCA_020047885.1 Gammaproteobacteria bacterium
CCTTCGATGTCATGAAAACTTTGACTATTCAAGTTTAATGGATACCTCCTGATCGGTTGTTGACCAATCACTTGATCATGATCATCACGCAAAACCAGTTCGATAGTGGGCATTTGCCGTTCCTCCGCTCAGTTTGAAAGTTCTCTTTGAGAATATATACTAACAGTATATATTAAAATTTACCACGGGGAAATTTACAGGACCAAAAATTTAAAGAAAGATGGCGGGGTCTCGATGACCGGTTACTCAGATTCAATCACGACACGATGACGTCCCGGTTGCCTGGCGTGGAGGACATGCCTGGAAAGGCTATATTATTTATTATCTTGAATTTTTTAGAACGCACACTAGTATCTGTGTGCTTTTGCGATATGCTACGATGCGATTATTGAGAGTAGTTATAGGAACGCAACCATGTGCCTCGTCAATCACCCCGCCCTAAAGGGCGAGGCTTGTGGTGACCAAAACCGCAAGTCTAGGTTGACCAGACTCAGCCCAGAACATCGGGCTACGTTGCGTACAGGTTCAAGACCGACGCCGGGACGCTTCCTCAACCCGAAACGGATCGGGACGGAATGCCGGTACGCAACATTGTCGAGGGGAGCGAAGCCGTAGGGTTCCGTCACTAGGCGCGTAAGCGCATTGTTGGAGAAGAAAGATGGCTGTTTTTGTACTGGATCGAAACAAAAAACCGCTCATGCCGTGTAGCGAGAAACGTGCCCGGAAACTGCTGGAAAAACGTCGGGCGCGGGTGCATCGGCTGATGCCCTTTTCGATTCGGCTCGTGGATCGTGAAGTGCGCGATTCCGTCTTACAACCGCTCAAAATCAAACTCGATCCGGGCAGCAAAACCACGGGAATCGCTTTAGTTCGGGAATGGGAAGCGGTGGACGAAGACACCGGCCAAGTCCAAACCGCTATCCACGTTTTGAATCTCTTTGAACTGACGCATCGCGGCCGTCAAATCAGCGAAGCGCTCACTGCGCGTCGGCAAATGCGTCGCCGCCGCCGTGGGCATTTACGCTACCGTGCACCCCGGTTCCTCAATCGCGGAAATAAGAAAAAAGGCGGGATCGCGCCGAGTTTGCAACATCGGGTGGATACGACCCTCAGTTGGGTGAATCGTTTGACCCGTTTAGCGCCGATGACCGGCATCGCCCAAGAACTCGTCCGCTTTGATTTACAGCAGATGGACAACCCAGAGATTTCGGGTGTTGAGTATCAACAAGGCACGCTCGCGGGTTACGAAACTCGGGAGTATTTACTGAATAAATGGGGCCGGGAATGCACCTATTGCGGAGCAAAAATACCCCGTTGCAGATTGAACATATTGTGCCTAAAGCGAAAGGGGGAAGTGACCGGGTTTCCAACTTAACGCTGGCCTGTCAACCGTGTAATCAGCAGAAAGGCGCTCAAGATCTGAACGTCTTTTTAGCGAAAGACCTGCCGCGATTAGCGCGGATTCAGGCGCAGGCGAAAAGGCCCTTAAAAGACGCCGCCGCCGTGAATTCCACCCGCTGGGCGCTCTTTCATGCACTGCAATCCACCGGACTACCGGTCACGACGGGTTCCGGGGGCCTGACGAAATTTAACCGGATGCGGTTAGGGATTCCTAAGACCCACGCGCTGGATGCGGCCTGTGTCGGCTCGGTCGATGCACTCCACGACTGGAAACGGCCGACCTTGGCGATCAAAGCCACCGGGCGAGGACGTTATCAACGAACCCGCTTAAATGCCTATGGATTCCCACGCGGTTATTTGACTCGGCAAAAACGGATCAAAGGATTTCAAACCGGCGACCTGATTAAAGCGGACGTGACAAAAGGGAAGAAAATCGGTGTCTATCTCGGACGGGTGGCGGTTCGCGCCTCGGGAAGTTTCAATATTCAAACCGCGCAAGGCGTGGTTCAAGGTATCAGCTACCGATACTGCCAAGTGATTCAACGGGCCGATGGGTACGGTTACTTGCCACTCAGCACGCCCGAAAAAGAAGCCGAACTTCGTTCGGCCCGCTATCCCTCCCCGGCCTGAAGGCCGGGGTCTCTCGCGGAAAATCTGATGATGAAGATGCAGAAGACCGGGCAGCGCTGGCGCTGGTAGAGACGGGCGACTTTGAAGACTGGCAAACCGTTAAGGCGCGTAACGGGCTATGACCTACACCGTTCGGATTGAAAGATCGGCGGGTAAAGCCTTTGACCGGTTGCCCCCAAGGGCAAAACCGCAGATAGCGGCGGTAGATGCCTTGGTGGACAATCCCCGGCATTTCGGGGTTATCAAGCTAACCGATAACGACTATCGGGTTCGGGTTGGACGTTACCGGATGGTCTTCTCAATAGATGACGCCGCGGCGCGGGTTTCTATTGTGCGGATTGGAACGCGACAAGGGGTTTATCAGGCATGATCCATAACGGTATGCGCCCGGTCCATCCCGGCGAAATCCTGCACGAAGAATTCCTGAAGCCATTAGGACTGAGTGTCAACGCACTCGCCCTGGCATTGCGGGTTCCGGCGACGCGGCTACCAGCGGCTCGGTGTCCATCAGCATCAGTCAGACCCGCCTGCCAAGCGATCTTCCACCAAGCCTTCCGCGAAACGCTGGCCGCACTGTTCCGACCAAACACACTGCTGCACCGCTTTCCCCAAAACCCCGCCTGAAGGCCAAGGTCTCTCACGGAGAATCTGATGAAAAAACTAATAGTTATCTCGTTACTGCTGATCTCTGTCGGGTCAAATGCGGAAACCACGGAGACTACGGAGCGAACGGAGACTACGGAAACCGGGAAATTGTTAGATTTAATGAACAATCTGATTGGTTACTATGACTATCCCTGTGATTCAATTAACCAGATCGCGCCGATTGTCAATGGTAAGGGAAATTCTGCTTATCACGTTTACTGTGATCAATCGAAAAATCAATACCGTGTTGAATCGATCAATAATAAATTTCTGGTGACTGTGATAAAAAATTGATCATTGATCAGCCAGGCTTCCAATAGCGATTGCTTTTTTAGAGGCGGTTCAAGACCCGGCGTCCAGCATCTCCAGTTGAAACAGTTTCACGTTATTCCGACCGGCTTCCTTGGCATGGTACATCGCCATATCGGCATGTTTGGCGAGTTCAATTTCATCCATGCCGTGTTCGGGAGCAATAGCGACACCGATACTCGATGAAATACTCAAACAATGGCCCACCAGTTCAAAGGGCTGGTTGAGAGCATGGCGGATTTTTTCCGCGACCCGTAGCGCATCTTGCTGATGACTAATCATCGGCAACAAGACCACGAATTCATCGCCGCCAATGCGTCCCACGGTATCCGCACTGCGCACACAAGCCCGCAGGCGGGTAGCGGTTTCTTTGAGCATGAGATCGCCCACCGCATGACCCAGGGTATCGTTGATCGGTTTGAATTTATCCAGGTCGATAAACATGATCGCCAGACCGGTGAAGTTCCGCTGCACTTGAGCCAGGGCCTGATCGAGACGATCCGAAAACAGCACGCGATTTGGCAAGTCGGTGAGTGCGTCATGATGCGCCAGGTGCGCTATGCGATCCTGGATAAGTTTGCGCTCGGTAATATCGCGGGAGACGCCCAGCACACTGACAAACTCACCCGCTGCATTGTAGATACCGGTGGTGGTGATCTCGACCCATACCGTGGAGCCATCCTTACAAGGCTGTTCAAATTCGCCCCGATAATCCGGAAAGGGCTGACCCTCCTGCGTCATTTCAATCGCATGGGTCAACCCGGATTGAGCCACCGCGGCAGACTCCGGCGTAAGCGATTCATCCAGCGACTGTTGCATGGCTTCGGCCACGGTATAGCCGCGCAATTTCTCAACGGACGGGCTGATATAGGTAAAGCGCCCATCGAAATCCATCGTCCAGATCACGTCTGTCGCATTTTCAGCCAGCAGGCGATATTGCTCTTCGCTGGTGCGCAACGCCTCAGCCGCCAGAGAGCGGTCAATGGCAATCGCCGCCAGATTAGCCGATTGTTCCAGCAACCGAAGATCCGTCTCGACAGGTTGCGCGACGTCACGGTGGTAAATGGCGAACGTCCCCAACACCTGGCCTGATGCCGAACGGATCGGCTCGACCCAGCACGAACGCAATACGGCCTGCGCCGTCAGCGCCCTGAAATCCGCCCAGTCGGGATGTTGTTGAATATCCTCCACGATCACGCGTTCGCCGGTAAACGCCGCCATGCCACATGGACCACTGCACGGACTAATTTTCAGGCCATGAATCGCCGTGTTATAGAAATCGGGCAGACTGGGCGCAGCGCCAATCACCAGGCACTGACGATCCGGATCCAGCCGTAAAATACTGCACAACATGCTTGGATTACTTGCCTCAACGCCCTGCGCAATCGCTTCCAAAATCACCGGTAACGCGGCACCCCTGGCCAACAATTCCAAGACCCGATTACGGGATTTTTCATGTTGCTCAGCCTGTTTGCGCTCAGAAATATCTAGTTTGACCGCGATATATTGTGTGATTTGCCCATCCGTGTCCTTGACCGGAGAGATATGGGCTTCTTCCCAATAAATCTGGCCATTTTTTCGCCGGTTGATGATTTCGCCAGACCATAATTCTCCCTGATCGAGCTGCCGCCACATCTCTTCAAAAGTTGCTTTTGGGGTCAATCCGGAATTAAGGATTCGCGGATTTTTACCAATGATTTCGGCAGCAGCATAACCGGTGACTTCCGCGAATCGGGGATTGACATATTGAATCGTCGCGTCCAGGCCGGTAATCATCACCGAGGTAGGGCTTTGTTCAATGGCCGTCGATAAAGTGCGCACGATGCGTTCAGCCTGTTGACTTTGGGCGATGCGCTGCGTCAACTGGCGATTGATTTGGTAGATCCAGAAGGCGATCCCGCTGATGACCCCGATGAGTCCTAGCGTCACCACCAGGTCAGCATGGATCAGAGGTCGATTGACCGAGTCCAGGGCAAACGCCGGGTTCACCGATAACGGGATACTCAACGTCAGCAGGCAGACCAGGATCAACAACCAGCAAAGGTTCATCGGGTATCCTCGGAAAATCGTACAGGTCGCCACAGTATAGAAGATTCTGGCTTACAAATAGTTTACCGGATGACTGAACGCCAGTGGGGTGAAGAACGCCAGTGGGGTGAAGAACGCCGCCTGATTACTGGTATCATGCCGCTTCCCATCCGACCCAGGAGAATGCCCGCGATGCTGCGTTTCCGTGGAAGCCCCGCCTTGTCACCGTTCCGTCTGGAGAAATTGCTGGCCGCGCTACGCCAGTGGGTTCCCACCGTGACCCAGGTTCGCGCCGAATTCGTCCACTTCATCGACGGTTCGCTGACCTTTCCTGACCGTGAGGTGCTGGAACGCCTGTTGCAGTACGGTCCGCGCACCGTCACCTCACATTCGCTGGCGTTGGCCGGGACGCCGGGCGAAGGACAGGAAGCACCGTCGGCCGTACCCCTATTTCTCGTCATCCCCCGCCCCGGCACGATTTCCCCTTGGTCGTCGAAAGCGACGGACATCGCCCATAACTGCGGTCTGCACCGTATCCGCCGCCTCGAACGTGGCATTGCCTGGTATCTGGATGCGGCACGGTCACTGACGGATCAGGAACTGGTGGTGCTAAAACCCCTGCTCCACGACCGGATGACCGAGGCGGTGCTGGAACCGGGCGCTGATCCTGCCGTACTGTTCACTCAGGCGCAACCGGCTCCCATGCAGATGGTGGATATTCTCAGCGGCGGGAAAGGGCGTGAAGCGTTGACGACCGCCAACCGCGAACTGGGGCTGGCGCTGTCCGGCGACGAAATCGACTACCTGTTGGACTGCTTCACCCGGTTGGCCCGCAACCCGACCGATGTCGAACTGATGATGTTCGCCCAGGCCAATTCCGAGCATTGCCGGCACAAGATTTTCAACGCCGACTGGATCATTGATGGCGTTCCGCAAGACCATTCCCTGTTCGCCATGATCCGCCATACCCATGCACAGCATCCCGCCGATGTGTTGTCCGCGTATAGCGACAATGCGGCGGTAATGACTGGCTTTCCGGCGGGGCGCTTTTTCCCCGACCCGGAAGATGGTGAGTATCGCTATCACCCGGAAGATGTGCATATCCTGATGAAGGTGGAAACCCACAACCACCCCACCGCCATTTCCCCCTTCCCCGGTGCCGCGACCGGTTCGGGTGGGGAAATTCGTGATGAAGGTGCGACCGGGCGCGGCGCGAAGCCAAAAGCGGGTCTGTGTGGCTTTTCCGTGTCCCATTTGCGGATTCCCGAGTTCATCCAGCCGTGGGAGGGCGATTACGGCAAACCGGGTCGCCTTGCTTCGGCGCTGGACATCATGCTGGAAGGTCCCATCGGCGCGGCGGCGTTCAATAACGAGTTTGGACGGCCCAATCTGGCCGGCTATTTCCGCACGTTTGAACAGGACGGTCCCGACGGCCAGCGGCGCGGCTATCACAAACCGATCATGATCGCCGGGGGACTGGGCAATATCCGCGATGCCGATGTCCACAAGGCTGAATTGCCGCCGGGAACCGTGCTTGTCGTCCTGGGCGGCCCCGCGATGCTGATCGGTCTGGGCGGCGGCGCGGCGTCCAGCATGGCGGCGGGCAGTTCCCACGAAGACCTGGATTTCGCCTCGGTGCAACGCGGCAACCCGGAGATGCAACGCCGCGCCCAGGAAGTCATCGACCGTTGCACCGCGCTGGGTGCCGACAATCCGATTCTCTCCATTCACGACATCGGCGCGGGCGGCCTGTCCAACGCCGTCCCGGAAATCGTGCATGGTGTGCATCGGGGTGGCCGGTTCGAGTTGCGGGAAGTCCCGAACGATGACCCCGGCATGTCGCCCATGCAGATCTGGTGCAACGAAGCCCAGGAACGCTATGTGCTGGCTATCGCCGCCGATGCCGTGGCGACGTTTGAGGCGCTGTGTGTACGGGAACGGTGCCCCTATGCCCTGCTGGGCATCGCGCTGGAAGACGCGCAGTTGATCCTCAGCGACCGGCAATTCGCCAATCAGCCGGTGAATTTACCGATGGACGTGCTGTTCGGCAAACCGCCGAAAATGGTGCGGGAGGTCGCTTCCATCCCGCTTCCCACCCACCTGGCGGAAACGGGTTGGGATAGCGGGGACATGCCGCTCGTTGATGCGGTAGCGCGGGTTCTACGTTTTCCGGCCGTCGCGGACAAAAGCTTTCTCATCACCATCGGCGACCGCACGGTGACCGGCCTGGTGTGTCGGGATCAGATGGTCGGGCCGTGGCAGGTGCCGGTCAGTGATGTCGCCGTGACCGCGACCAGCTTCGATGTCTACACCGGCGAAGCGATGGCGCTGGGTGAACGCTCGCCGCTGGCGGTGCTGGATGCGCCCGCTTCGGGACGGATGGCGGTGGGTGAAGCGTTGACCAACATCGCCGCCGCCCGGATTGAACAACTGGGCGATGTCAAATTGTCCGCCAACTGGATGGCGGCGGCCGGTCATCCCGGCGAGGATGCGCGACTGTTTGCCACGGTGAAAGCCGTCGGCCTGGAACTATGTCCCGCGCTGGGGATCGCCATTCCGGTCGGAAAGGATTCGCTGTCGATGAAAACGGTCTGGGTCGAAGACTGCGTCGATAAAAGCGTCGTTGCCCCGCTATCGCTGATGATCACCGCCTTTGCGCCGGTGCAGGACGTGCGGCGGACGTTGACCCCGCAATTACGCACCGACCGGGGCGATACCGATTTGATCCTGATCGACCTGGGGCACGGCCAAAACCGTTTAGGCGGTTCGATTTTAGCGCAGGTCTATAACCGGCTGGGCGATGCGGTGCCGGACGTCGATGCGCCGGAAGATCTCAAAGCCTTCTTCACGGTGATTCAGGAACTCAACGCCGTGGGTCGATTGCTCGCCTATCACGACCGTGCGGATGGCGGCTTACTGGCGACGCTGGCGGAAATGATGTTTGCCGGCGGGTGCGGCGTCACCGTGCTGCTGGATGATCTGGGCGAGGAACTGTTGCCTGCACTGTTCACCGAGGAACTGGGGGCGGTCGTGCAAGTGCGGACGCTGGATCGGCAACGGGTACTCACGAAGCTGGCGGCGGCGGGATTGGGCGAATGCAGCCATGTCATCGGGACGTTGAACGACCGGGATCGGCTGATGTTGTGCCATGCCGGCGAGGTGGCTTTTGCCGCCGACCGCGCTGAACTGCGGCAATGGTGGTCGGAAACCAGTTATCGGCTGCAGGCGTTGCGCGACCATCCCGACTGCGCCCGCGAGGCGTTCGAGACGGCTTGCGATCCCGCCGATCCGGGTCTGAAGGTCCACTTGACCTTTAATCCGGCGGTGGATATCGCCGCGCCCTTCATCACCGATGGCGCTCGACCGCGCATTGCGGTTCTGCGCGAGCAGGGCGTTAACGGTCAGATGGAAATGGCAGCGGCGTTTGATCAGGCGGGATTTGCCGCAGTAGACATCCATACCAGCGACCTCATCGCCGGACGGGTCACCCTAGCTGACTTTCACGGCCTGGTGGCCTGTGGCGGATTTTCTTACGGCGACGTGCTCGGCGCTGGCGAGGGCTGGGCGAAATCGATTCTGTTCAACGCCCGCGCCCGTGAGGAATTCGCCGCGTTCTTTGCCCGTCCCGACAGCTTCGGTCTAGGCGTCTGCAACGGTTGCCAGATGCTCTCCAATCTGCATGAGCTGATCGACGGTACGGAACTCTGGCCGCGCTTTGTCCGCAATCGGGTTGAACAGTTTGAAGCCCGGTTGAGTCTGGTGGAAGTGCTGCCCTCACCGTCGCTGTTCCTGCACGGCATGGAAGGTTCCCGACTGCCGATCGCGGTCGCCCATGGCGAAGGTCGAGCCGAATTTGCCGATGAGCGTGGGGCGGACGCGGCGCTGGCAGCGGGTCTGGTGACGATGCGCTTTGTCGATGCGGCGGGTCAGCCGACGGAACGTTACCCGGCCAATCCCAACGGTTCGCCGGGCGGCGTTACCGGTTTCTGCAGCCGTGATGGGCGCTTCACCATCCTGATGCCGCATCCCGAACGGGTGTTTCGCACCGTGCAATATTCCTGGCATCCCGACGGCTGGGGCGAAGATGGGCCGTGGTTGCGGCTGTTCCGTAATGCCCGACGGTGGTTGGGTTAGTTGGAGTCCTGACTGCTATAGCCTTTCAATTGAAGTAGCCAACCTCCCGAACCACCCCGGCGCTTCGCGCCACCCCTCCTTGGCCAAGGAGGGGAATCCGGAAGTCCGCCGATCACCGGGAAAGGCGATATTTAATAACATCCCTGATTGAGGAAACGAGCCATGCCCAAAGCCATTCGCATCCATGAATACGGCGGTCCTGAAGTGCTACGCTGGGAAGATGTCGATATCGCTGACCCCAGTCCCGGCGAACTGCGCATCCGCCAAGCCGCTATTGGCCTCAACTATATCGACGTTTACCATCGCACCGGTCTGTATCCTTTGCCTACTCTGCCCTGGACGCTGGGCATGGAAGGTGCGGGACGGATTGAGGCGGTCGGTGAAGGCGTCACTGAGTTTAAGGTGGGCGACCGGGTGGCCTACGCCAGTCCCCCGGTCGGAGCCTACGCCGAAGTACGCCTGATTCCTGCTGATCGTGTTGTAGCGTTACCCGACACGATTGATGATCGAACCGCCTCCGCCATGATGTTGCAGGGTCTGACCGCCCAATATCTGCTACGGCGCACCTATCGAGTCCAACCCGGCGACGCGATCCTATTGCACGCCGCGGCGGGCGGGGTCGGCCTGATCACGAGCCAGTGGGCGCGGCAACTGGGGGCGCTGGTGATCGGCACCGTCGGCAGCGACGAGAAAGCCGAGATCGCCCATGCGCACGGTTGCCACCACACGATTGTTTACACCCGCGAGAATTTCGTGGAGCGGGTTCGGGACATCACCAATGGCCAGGGGGTCGCGGTTGTCTACGACTCCGTGGGCCAGGAAACCTTCCTGGGATCGCTGGACTGCTTGCGGCCCTTGGGGATGATGGTCAGCTTCGGCAATGCTTCGGGACCGGTGGCCGCGTTTGAACCGGGGATTCTGGCGGCCAAGGGGTCGCTGTTCCTGACCCGCCCCACCCTGATGCATTACACCGCGCAACGGCGGGATCTGTTGGCCAGCGCCGCTGATTTGTTCGATGTCGTGGCGATTGGCGCGGTAAAAATTGAAGTGCGGCAAACCTACCCGCTGGCGGAAACGGCCCAGGCGCACCGGGATCTGGAAGCGCGTAAGACCACCGGTTCGACGGTGTTGCTGCCGTAGTGCGGGCTGATGACGAGTTTTCTCGGCGAATTTGAAGGCCGGCTGGACGCCAAGGCGCGCCTGGTGCTGCCGGCAGCGCTGAGAAAACAGTTGCCCATTGATGAAACCGGGGAGCGCTTCGTCATCAACCGGGGGTTTGAGCAGCATCTGACGCTGTATCCCGTCACCGAGTGGCAACGGATTACAGCGGAACTCAACCAGTTGAATCTGTATGTTAAAAAGAACCGCGATTTCGTTCGCTATTTCCACCGGGGCGCGACCGAACTGGAACTGGATAACAGCGGGCGGCTCTTATTGCCCCGGCGCTTGCTGGACTATGCCGGCATTCGGGAGGCCGTGATCCTGTTGGGTTACGCGAACCGCATCGAGTGTTGGGACCCGGTGCTCTATGACCATCTGCTGTCTGACGAACCTGCCGATTTTGCCCGGCTAGCGGAGGAGATTATGGGTGATGCCGAACCACCAGCGGTGAATCCTCATCAACCGTTTCCCGAGTTCCGGGATTTCCCGCCCACCTTGCCAAATTCACGGCATTAAGGTGTTTCGCTCATTGTCCTATACGACACCTTTTCACCCCCTTGAAAATTGCCACTGACCACCTCGCCGCCTTCCTCCCACTGGCCTGGCTGATCTGGATGGGTCTGGTCGCGGTCGGGCTGATTCTGGAGCGCCGCTCGCCCGCCGCCACTCTGGCCTGGCTGCTGGCGCTGTTGTTCATGCCCTACTTCGGCTTCATCGTGTACCTGATGCTCGGGCCACGCCGCCTGCATCGGCGCCGGCGCCGCTATAGCTACGCCCGGGAACGGTTGGTTCAATCCACTACGCACCGCATGGGTCGCACTCGTGCCACACTCTCCGGCTTCCCTGGCGCTGATCTGGCGTGGCCGTTGGCGACCCTGCTGAACCGCGCCGGGCAGGGACAACCTGCCCCCGCGGGCAACGTCGCCCTGCTGGAAACCGGCGATGCCTGTTTTGCGGCGCTGGAAACCGCGATTGCCGCCGCTGTCCATCACGTTCACCTGGAATACTATCTGTGGCAGCCGGATCCGGTCGGAACCCGGTTCCGCGACCTGCTGATTGACAAAGCCCGGGCAGGCGTCCAGGTGCGATTGCTCCTCGACCCTATCGGTTCCGACCGCATTACCCGCCGTTTCCTGCAACCCCTGCAAGCCGCTGGTGGCGAAACCGCCTGGTTCAACCCGATCAGCCTGCGCCGATTCCGTTGGCGCTATGTCAACTTCCGTACCCACCGCAAAATTGTCGTCTGCGACGGGCACATCGGCTTCACCGGCGGCATCAACATCAGCGCCGAACACAGCCAAACGTACAGCGATGCCCACGCCTGGCGCGACACGCATCTGCGCATCGACGGCGAGCCGGTGCATCGCCTGCAATTCATTTTCCTCGAAGACTGGTATTTCGCCACCGACCGTGCGCCGCTGGAACCGGAATTTTTCCCCACGTTCCCGGAT
>JAIFNF010000122.1 GCA_020047885.1 Gammaproteobacteria bacterium
TGCTGCAATGAACATTCTCCGATTGGGGCATCAATCGCTGGCTCTGAAGTGAGTCAGGAATCCCCGTCCTTTAGGGCGGGGAGGATGTCAAGCAGCTCAGCATGTTTTAAGCTCAATATGGGCTCAATATCCTGTACTTGACCGCCAGCCGGAATTGCTGGCGGTTTTTTTATGGTACGAACAGCGTCGCGACCACTGGATCGTGATCGCTGGCCGGTTCCGGATGGCGGGAGGTTACGTCACTGTGGATATGCGGAATATGAACCGTTGCGCCGTGCCGCAACGCTGGGCTGACCAGAATATGATCCAGAGCTTGCGGCTGATCGCCATGGCGGCGGGTATAGCATTGTTTGGGCGGCACCTCGTCGAGCACGTTAAAAAACCGCTCGCCTTTGAGCAATTTCAGGGTCTTGGAACCGGGCACGTCGTTCATATCGCCTAATATCACAATCGCCGCCTGCGGGTCGCAGGCCAATAGATCGGCAGCGAAACCCTGCACGACTTCCGCCTGGGCATGGCGCTGCTGTTTGGCGTAATCCTCCTCGCGGCGCGTCGCGGAACGCATCGATTTGAAATGGCAGACGATGACGAACAGCCGCCGTCCACCTACCACCAACTCCGCCGCCAGCGCTTTCCGACAAGGCACCCAGTGATGGTGGTTATCGCTGGCAAAAGCCGGGTGCGCCGGTTCGATCCGGCCCGGATTCAGGGTCAGACCCGGTTGGCGCTCGCTAAAACGAATACCGACCCGATCCTCCGGACCCGCGTTGCCCCGGTCAGGAAACCCCACCCGCGCCGGATTGAACAGCAAGCCCACCCGGATATTCGCGCCCGCCATGCCACCGTCCCGATGAGCCATCGGCGGCACTTCCCGAAATGCGTAGTGCGGACCGCCCACCGCCGTAATCGCGGCAATGAGCGCCTGATACGCAGCATCCGCAGGCACCGGTCCCATCGTTGGACGAATCGCTACGATCTCCTGTAACGCGACAATATCTGGCCCGCCCAGCACCTCGGCAATGATGATCCCCAACCGCGCCAGCCGTTCCCGGGGGGCGTCCACACCCAGATTGCAGAGGTTAAAGGTGGCGATGGTCAGCATGGCGGTATTTTTCCGGGTGAGCGCGTCAGGGTGTGATGAGCAACAGGCCAGTGACGGGCGTGATCGCGGCACCGTTCGCACCGGCGAACTCGAAGGGGATGGAGACCAGTTCCATGCCGGCGTTGCGCTGGATGGCGAAATGCAGATGTGGGCCGGTGGAAAAGCCGGTATTGCCGGAATTGGCCAGCCAGGCGCTGCGTTCTACCCGCTGGCCTGGAGAAACCCGGATCGAATCCGGGTGCAGATGCGCATAGACGGCCATGGTGCCGTCATCATGGAGAACGCGAACGGCGTTAGCCCGGGTCTGGTATTTGGGATCAACACCGCCATCGAAAAAATCGCCCGCAGCTTCCATGACTATCCCGGCGCGGGCGGCGCGCACCGGCGCACCCAGCGGCATCCCAATATCGACGGCATAGCGACTTTGGGGATGCTGGTGGCTGAATGCGCCGTCAAACGCCTGGCCGATGGGAAATCGCTGTCCAGTCGCAAAGGGCGGTGAATAAGGCTGTTCGGGGCGATGAACGGTGGCGGGATCGCCCAATACGGCTTGCACCTGGTAGCTATAGCGCCAGCGCGGCCCGCTGGGTTTCAGCCGGACGACCACCGTTTCGGTGCGGGCTGGCACAACCATCCGCACCGGCAACGGCGGTTCAGCGCGCATGTTTTCGAGGGTTTCGGCGCTGACCTCCACCTCGATGGGGCCGTAATAATCGTTGATCGCCGCCAATATCGGGGCTTCCGGCGTGCCCAGATTGCGGAGGCTGACCTTGACCGGCGCTTCACTGACCGGCAAGACGCTGACTTCAACCGGGACATCGGCGGCGGGCGGCTTGTCGGTGAAGATCCAGGCACCTTGGTCGTCCTGGTATTTATAGAGTTTTTTAGCCAGCGCCGGTTGCGGATAAAGACTGGGTAACAGCGCCAGCAGCAGCGTGGCCGCCCGCCAGCGATGCCGGTTATACATGATCGTTATCACCGCCGCCGATGGAGAGCCGTCGTTACTGATTGAAGTAGTGAATATGCAGACCTTCCTGGTCACTTTTGGCCAGTTCCACCATACGGGCAGCGACGGTTTCCGCCAGCACCGGGCGATAGCGGCTGAAGGGTCCCCAAAGTAACCAGGACCAGAGCGGCGCAAAAAATTTGCCCCAACTCTCGATCGGGCGCGGTTCCCAGCGTTGGCCGAGCAGCAGTGAGGGCCGCAGAATATGGATGGTCTTGAACGGTAATTCACTGACCGCGGCTTCGGCTCGACCCTTGACCCGGTTATAGAACACCGGCGAACCGGGATCAGCGCCGACTGCGGAAACCAGCACAAACCGCGGTACCCCCCGCGCTGCCGCCAGTCTGGCGACTTCAGCCACGTAGATATGATCGACCCTGGCGAAGGCTTCCAGCGTACCCGCTGCTCGATGCGTTGTCCCCAGACAGCACAGCACCACATCGACGTCAAAGGCGTCGGCATGATCGCTGAGATGATCGAAGTCCACGACCTCGGTGCGCAGCTTGGGAAAGGCTTCCGCGGCTTCTTCCAGCAGACGGCGGGCAAGGACGGTGACCGCGTTGAAATCCTTGTCGTAGAGCAACTCGCCCAGACAGTGGCCACCGACCAGGCCGGTGGCACCGACCAGCAGGGCGCGGATGCCGGTAGATGGATTCGCCATGGGATATAGTTCCTGTGTCAAAATTTTATAAATCAATGTTCACTGGAAAATCGGACGCCAGTGCTGATTGTTCGAGAAGCCCGCCCGGCGCATAAAATGTCATCTTGCCATGTTCATCGCACGTCCAGCATTCCAGCGCTCCTCGACTGAAATACAGAGCCATTTTTTCACGAATTTCCCGCTTTGAATTGCTCGATGAAATCACTTCGACGCAGATTTCCGGGGCGATGGAGCATTCATTTTCCTCCCGGATGATCTGGAACCGTTCCGGGGAAACCCAGGCCGCATCAGCCACCTTAGTGCCTGCAGGCGTAGCAATCGCGCATTCCGGGAAAGTCCGGCCATGAGGTAGCAAGGTTCGTAACAAATGTTCGATTTCTCCCTGAAAAATCGAGTGGTAAACTTTGACGGGAGACATGACCACCTGCCCATATTCATTCAATTCGATTTTAAACGGCAAATTACGCAGATGCCGATTCGCACACGCTTCTTCCCAGTTCATCAGATTTCACCCTCCGCCGTTGATAACGCCGCTTTTTCGACCATCTCCCGCGCATGGGCCAGCGTATTCGCGGTCAGCTCCAGTCCGCCCAGCATCCGGGCAATTTCGGTAATCCGTTCATCGGTCGCCAGTGGTTGCACCCCGGTATGGGTGGTTTCGCCATCGGTGCGCTTTTCCACTTTGAGCTGTTGATGCGCCTGTGCCGCGACCTGCGGTAAATGGGTCACACACAGTACCTGCCGGTTGCCGCCTAACGTCCGCAACTGCCGCCCTACCACTTCCGCCACCCCCCCGCCAATGCCACTGTCCACCTCGTCAAAAATCAGCGTCGGGATGCGGGCAGCGCGGGCGGTAATCACCTGAATCGCCAGACTGATGCGCGACAATTCACCGCCGGACGCTACTTTAGCCAGGGGGCGCAACGGCTGCCCCGGATTGGCGCTGACCAGAAATTCCACGGTTTCCAGTCCGCCCGGCGTCGGCTTGTCCAGCCGTTCCAGGGTCATCGCGAACCGGCCCCCCGGCATACCCAGTTCCGTCAATGCCTGGGAAACTCGCTCGCTCAGTTCCCGCACGGCCACCGTGCGCCGTTCACTGAGTTGATCGGCAGACTCCTGATAGGCAGCCCGCGCCATTTTCACCGCCTGCTGCAAGTCGTCCAGCCGGGTTTCGCTATGCTCCAGCGTGTCCAGTTCTGCCTCGAAACGCGCCTGCAACGCCGGCAACTCTCCGGCATCCAGCCGATGCTTGCGAGCCAGTTGATGGGCGGCGGTCAACCGTTGTTCCACCCCGGCCAGATGGTCAGGATCGAGATCCAGCGCCTGCACATAGCCGCGCAATTCCCCACTGGCTTCCTGCACCTGAATCAGCGCTGCATTCAACAACTCGCTGATCGGCGTCAACCGGGCGTCCAGTCGGCTTAGCGTATCCAGTTCCCGCAAGCTGTGACCGAGTTGATCGGCCACCGTGCCTTCATCGCCCTCGCTGAGCTGATTCAGCAACCGCTGGCCAGTGTCGAGCAGTTGGCTGGCGTTGGCCAGTCGCCGCTGTTCGGATTCCAATTGCGCCACTTCACCTTCAGCAAGATTCAGCGCTGCCAACTCTTTCAGGTGATAGCGCAGAATATCCAGGCGGGCGTCGCGTTCACTGCTGGCCTGTCGTAGATCGCGCAGTTCCTGCCGCAACCGGTTCCAAGTTCGGTAATGCTCAGCGACTTCGGCAACCAGCGTGGCGTTACCCGCGTAATCATCCAGCAGTTGCCGCTGAGCCTCACGGCGCAACAGCGACTGATGTTCATGCTGACCATGAATATCCACCAGCCATTCGCCCAGCTCCCGCAGCGCCTGGGCCGGTTGCGGAACGCCGTTGATGTAGTTACGGGAACGGCCATTGCTGGCGATCACCCGCCGTAAATGGCACTCCCCTTCGCCGTTCAGATCCCGTTCGGCCAGCCAGGTTCGCGCCACTGGCAGGGCGTCCAGATCGAAGACGGCGCTGATGTCCGCACGTTCCGCGCCATGGCGAATCGCACTGCTGTCGGCCCGGTCGCCGAGCAGCAGGCCAATGGCATCCACCAGAATGGATTTACCGGCCCCGGTTTCGCCGGTGACGGCGGTCATCCCGGAGGCCAGGTCCAGGTCCAGGGTTTCGACAATGGCGAAGTCGCGGATGCGCAGTTGGGTGAGCATGGCTTAGATAAACGGCGAGGCTTCCGGGCTGAGGCCCCAGCGCAGCTTGGCTCGCAGCAATTTGAAATAGTCATGGTTGACCGGATGCAGCAGTCGCACCATGCGCTCCTTCTTGCGGATCATGATCCGGTCGCCCGGTTCAATCGCCAGACTGATCTGGCCGTCGCAGGTAATCTGGGTTTGCGTAGTCGTGTTCGGGTTCAGCACCACCTCGATCACACTGTCCAATTTGACCACAATCGGGCGATGATTGAGGGTATGCGGGCAAATCGGCACCAGGACTACCGCTTCGAGACCGGGATGCAGAATCGGGCCGCCGCCCGCCAGCGCGTAGGCGGTTGAACCGGTCGGCGTGGAGATAATCAGCCCGTCGGCGTGGTAGGCATTCAGAAACCGCCCATCGACGAAGGTATCGACCTCGATCATCCGCGCCACATCGCGCTTGTGAACCACCACGTCATTGAGCGCGTCAGCTTCGCCCGTGACCTGACCCTCATGCAACACCTGGGCGTGCAACATCGCCCGGCGGGCTTCGCGGAACTCGCCATTGAGTACCTCGTCGAGCCGGTGGGGGAGTTCCCCCGGCGACACGTCGGCCAAAAAGCCGAGCCGCCCCAGGTTGATGCCCAGGATCGGCACTTCGTAATCGACCAGCGAGCGGGCGGCGTTCAGCAAGGTGCCGTCGCCGCCCATGACTATGGCGAGATCACATTGTTCGCCAATGGCGGTACGGCTGGCGGATTCCAGCGTATTGTTGGGAATCAGCCGGGCGGTGCTTTCATCAAGCAGCACCCGCAACTGGCGCCGGATCAGGTGATCCGCGATCTGATGGAGGGCGCTAGCGACGGTGGACTCGCCGAATTTGCCGATAAGGCCAATCGTATGAAAAACCGGGACAGAGGACATCGTTGGGTACTGTGTGGTGGGTGCAGACAACTTATCATTTTAGATGAAACCACGCCAAGCGCCGAAAGTCTTGTCGCCGGATTGACGATTTATTCATCCGGAGCCGTCAAGGCAGTCATTCGGCGCTAGAAAGATCATAATATCGCCAATATCTCTTACCGTGTATCCGATCCGATGACTCCAGCCCAATCCTCAAGCCAAACGATCCTGATTGTCGATGATGTCCCGGAAAATCTCACCGTACTGGGCGAATTGCTGCAACCGCACTATCGGGTGCGGGTCGCCAATTCCGGGGCCAGAGCCTTGCAAGTGGCGGCCTCGGCACCCAAACCCGACCTGATTTTGCTCGACGTGATGATGCCCGGTATGGACGGTTATGCCGTACTCAGCCGCTTGCGCGACAATCCTGACACGGCGAATATTCCGGTAATCTTCGTGACCGCCATGGACACCACCGAAGATGAAGTGCGGGGGCTGGATTTGGGTGCCGCCGACTACATCACCAAGCCCGTCCGCCCGGCAATTGTCCTGACCCGGGTGCGTGCGCAATTAGAGTTGAAACAGGCCCGCGACTGGCTGAAGGATCAGAATGCCTTTCTGGAAGCCGAAGTGGCGCGGCGTATGGCAGAAAATCAGTTAATTCAGGAGATCAGCATCCGGGCGCTAGCCCGCCTGGCCGAAATCCGCGATCCGGAAACCGGCAATCATCTGCGCCGCACGCAAGGCTATATCCGGGTGCTGGCCAACCATTTAAAAACCCATCCCCGGTTTGCCGACCCCCTGCAGGACCCCATCGCCATTGAAGTGCTGGTCAAGTCTGCGCCATTGCACGACATTGGCAAGGTCGGTATTCCCGATCACATTCTGCTCAAACCCGGCAAACTGACCCCCGAAGAATGGGACATCATGAAAACCCATGCCCGGCTCGGCTTCGAGGCCATTGAACAGGCCGAGCAGGATGCGGAACAACCGGTCGCCTTTCTGGCGGTCGCTAAGGAAATCGCCCATTACCACCATGAAAAATGGGATGGGTCCGGCTATCCTGAGGGACTGGTGGGTGAGGCCATTCCCCTGTCAGCGCGACTGATGGCGTTAGCCGATGTGTTTGATGCGCTGATTTCCCGCCGGGTCTACAAACCACCCATGTCCATGGAGCAGGCGGTCAGCATTATTAGCGAAGGGCGAGGCCGCCATTTTGATCCGGATATCGTCGACGCCTTCTTCGCCCTGTGCGGTGAGTTTGCGACCATCGCCCAACGCTACGCCGACCGTGATGCCGACCTGCTCGCCAAACAGGCCACGTTTACCTCTCATCAATCGCCCGGTTCGCCATGACCCGGTTGAGTATGCACTAGCCTTTTGGGCGCTCTATGACCGAAACTACGATCGCAGTCAGTCAACCGGCGCTCAATGAACGCACCCAGCATTTATTGAAAGTCCTGGTTGAGCGCTACATCCGCGATGGCCAGCCGGTCGGCTCGCGGACGCTGGCGCGTGACGCCGGTCTGGAAGTCAGTCCGGCTACCGTCCGTAACGTCATGGCGGATCTGGAAGAACTCGGTTATCTGCGCGCCCCCCACACGTCTGCCGGTCGGGTGCCGACGGCGCGGGGTTATCGGTTCTTTATCGACGCCCTGTTGCGGGTGCAGCCGCTGGATCGGCGAGAAGTGGAGACCGTGCGGCGGCGCATCGATCAGCCGGCGCAGAGCGGCGCTGACCTGGCGCGGTCAGTTTCCGATCTCCTGTCCGGGTTGACGCAGTTGGCGGGCGTTGTCATGTTGCCACGGCGTAACGTGGTCACGCTGCGCCATGTCGAGTTCCTGCCACTGTCCGAGCAACGCATTCTGGTGATCCTGGTGCTGAACACCCAGGAGGTGCAGAACCGCATCATCCAAACCCAGCGGCTCTACAGCGCGACGGAACTGCAACAGGTCGCCAATTATTTAAACGCCCAGTTTGCCGGTCATGATATTCAACAAGTGCGTGAAGTGCTGTTGCGCGATCTGCGTGAGGCGCGCAATAGCCTCGACCAGTTGATGCAGACGGTGGTCGAAGTCGCGGAACAGACTTTTGAAACCCAGCCGGAGGGTGAAGATTATGTGGTGGCTGGCCAGACCCATCTGATGCAATGCGCCGACTTGTCCGATCTCGACAAACTGCGGCAGTTGTTTGAAGCTTTCAACCACAAGCGGGATTTATTGCACCTGTTTGACCAGTGCCTGCACGCCGATGGCGTGCAAATCTTCGTCGGCGAGGAGTCGGGCTTTGAAGCGCTGGAAGGATGCAGCATCGTCACCGCGCCCTATAGTGTGGAAGGCCAGGTGCTGGGCGTACTGGGCGTCATTGGCCCGACCCGCATGGCCTACGACCGGGTCATTCCCGTAGTGGACGTCACCGCCCGGTTGTTGGCGGCGGCATTGAATACCCGGAAAGAATAGGCTGTGGTGAAACACGCCGTGTCGGATCCCGCTGACCGGGCGAAACTCCCTTGAATTTCTGCCCGGCATCCCCACTTCTCGATCATCCATAGCGGCATCCGCTGCCCACCCGAATTTTGCGTGACGGAGAACACCTCACCATGCCCCCTACCGAACCGATCCAGACCCCCCGTCCCCAGCCCGGGATGGCTGAGGCGAATCACCCTTTCGCCGACTCTCTGGTTTTTTCTACCGACAATCAGGACGCCGATATACGGGTCAACCGCGAGGAATTCGCCGCGATGCAACAGGATTTGGATCAGGCGCTGGCCAAAGCTGATGAACACTGGAAGCTGTATCTGGGTGCCCATGCCGAGATGGAAAATTTGCGCAAGCGCGCCGAGCGCGACGTGCAAAATGCCCACAAATTCGCCCTGGAACGGTTTTTCAGCGAATTATTGCCGGTGCGCGACAGTCTGGAACTGGGATTGGCGGCAGCCAACGGCGCGGTAGATGTGGCCCAGTTGCGTGAAGGGGTCGAGCTGACCTTGAAGCAATTGGCGGCAGCCATGGAAAAGTTTGGCATCCGCGAAGTCAATCCACAGGACGCCAAATTCGATCCTAACCTGCACGAAGCCGTGGCGATGGCACCGACCGACCAGGCCGAGCCGAACACGGTGATTCAGGTCATGCAGAAGGGCTACATTCTCAATGAGCGGCTGATTCGTCCAGCGAAGGTTATTGTCGCCCAGGTTGTTCCTAAACCTGCCGGTTAACACGCCTTGAAAATCCGCCCGATCATCCCCACCTGTAAAGACAAGTCAAGAATCACCGTACCGAATCCCCGATTCAGAGAGTCAAGAACATGAGCAACATTATCGGCATCGACCTGGGCACCACGAATTCCTGTGTCGCAGTGATGGAAGGCGGCAAGCCCCGGGTGATTGAAAACAGCGAAGGCGACCGGACTACGCCGTCCATCGTCGCCTTTATGGAGGACGGTGAAATTACCGTTGGCCAACCCGCCAAGCGCCAGGCGGTCACCAACCCGCAAAACACCCTGTTTGCGGTCAAGCGCCTGATCGGTCGCCGTTTCGGTGAGCCAGAAGTGCAGAAGGACATCGACCTCGTCCCCTACAAGATTGTCAAAAATGACAATGGCGATGCGTGGGTTGAGGCGCGTGGCAAGAAAATGGCTCCGCCGGAAATTTCGGCGCGGGTGCTGATGAAAATGAAGAAGACCGCCGAGGATTATCTCGGCCACCCGGTCACCGAAGCAGTGATTACGGTGCCGGCCTACTTCAACGACAGTCAGCGGCAGGCCACCAAGGACGCCGGGCGCATCGCCGGTCTGGAAGTGAAGCGCATCATCAACGAACCGACGGCGGCGGCGCTGGCCTTCGGCATGGACAAGTCCAGCACCAAGGATCGCAAGATTGCGGTGTATGACCTGGGCGGCGGCACGTTCGATATTTCGATCATCGAAATCGCCGAAGTCGATGGCGAGAAGCAGTTTGAAGTGCTTTCCACCAATGGCGACACCTTCCTCGGTGGTGAAGATTTCGACAAGCGGATCATCGACTGCCTGATTGAGCAGTTCCAGAAGGAAAGCGGCATCAATCTGGCCAATGATCCGCTGGCGCTGCAACGGCTGAAAGAAGGCGCGGAAAAAGCCAAAATTGAGCTGTCTTCCAGCCAGCAGAGCGACATCAACCTGCCCTATATCACCGCCGACGCCAGCGGGCCGAAGCATCTGAATTTGAAATTGACCCGCGCCAAGCTGGAAGCGCTGGTCGAAGATCTGATCGACAAGACCATCACCCCCTGCCGGGTCGCGTTGAAAGACGCCGGTCTGGGCGTCGGTCAAATCGATGACGTGCTGCTGGTCGGCGGCCAGTCCCGGATGCCCAAGGTTCAGGAAAAGGTGCGCGAATTTTTCGGCAAGGAGCCGCGCAAGGATGTGAATCCGGATGAAGCCGTTGCCGTCGGCGCGGCGATTCAGGGCGGCGTGCTGGGCGGCACGGTGAAAGACGTGTTGCTGCTGGACGTGACGCCACTGAGCCTGGGCATTGAAACCCTCGGCGGGGTGATGACTAAGCTGATTGAGAAGAACACCACGATCCCGACCAAGGCGCAGCAGACCTTCTCGACGGCGGACGACAACCAGACCGCGGTCACCGTGCATGTCATGCAGGGCGAGCGCGAGATGGCCCAGGCGAACAAGTCGCTGGGCAAGTTCGATCTACAGGATATTCCGCCCGCCCCGCGTGGCGTACCGCAGATTGAAGTGACGTTCGACATTGACGCCAACGGCATTCTGCACGTTTCGGCGAAGGACAAGGCGACCGGCAAGGAGAACCGCATCATCATCAAGGCGTCTTCTGGACTGTCCGAGGACGAGATCAAGCGGATGGTCGGCGATGCCGAAGTCCATGCCGAGGAAGACAAGAAGTTTCATGAGCTGGTGAATGTGCGCAATCAGGCTGAAAACCTGATTCACGCCGCCGAGAAGACCTTACGCGATTTAGGCGACAAGGTGGAAGGCGGCGAACGGTCGGCGATTGAAGCGGCGATTAGCGACCTGCGCACGGCGGCCAAGAGTGATAACAAGAGCGCGATTGAGGCCAAGACCCGGACGCTGGGCGATCTGTCCGGCAAACTGGCCGAGCGGTTGTATGGCCAGGGCGGCGGTGGTGGTGGCCCGGAAGACGGTCCCGGCGGCTCGCATGGTGCGCCAGGCGGCCATAGCCATAAGCCGGCGGATGACGGGGTCGTCGACGCCGAGTTTGAGGAAGTGAAGAAGTAAACGCCACGGCTGCATTAGAACGACAAATCCGGGAGGGCTACGCGCACTCCCGGATTCTTTGGTTTATGAACGAGCACAACCCGGCAGTCGCCTGTAACGCAAAACCATGTCCAAACGCGATTATTACGAAGTCCTCAATGTAGCCCGCAACGCCAGCGAACCTGAAGGAATCCCGGCGACAACGTCGCTGAAGATCATTTCAAGGAAGCCAAGGAAGCCTATGAGGTGCTGAGCGATTCGCGCAAACGAGCCGCTTATGATCAGTTTGGCCATGCCGGCGTCGATGGTTCAGCCGGCGGTGGCTTTAGCGGCGGGCCAGCGGATCTGGGCGATATTTTTGGCGGGGTGTTCCGCGATATATTCGGCGGGATGCGGGGCGGTCCGGGAGGCGGCGGTCAGAGCTACCGGGGTTCCGATCTGCGCTACACCCTGGATTTAACCCTGGAAGAAGCGGTTTTCGGCACCACGGCCAAAATTCGCGTGCCGACACTGGTCAGTTGCGCGAGTTGCGCGGGCAGTGGTGCCAAGACCGGCACCAAGCCGACCACGTGCCCGACCTGCCGGGGCGTGGGTCAGGTACGGATGCAGCAAGGCTTCTTTTCCATCCAGCAAACCTGCCCACGCTGTCAGGGGCGCGGCACCATCATTCCCGAACCCTGCGAAACCTGCCGGGGCAGTGGCCGGACCGAAGAGCAGAAAACGCTGTCGGTCAAAGTACCGGCCGGTGTGGATAATGGCGACCGCATCCGGCTGGCGGGCGAAGGCGAGGCGGGCGAGAACAGCGGGCCAGCGGGCGATTTGTATGTGCAAATCCGGGTCAAGCCGCATCCGATTTTCACCCGCGAGGACAACGATCTGTATTGCGATGTGCCGATCAGTTTCGCCACGGCGGCGCTGGGCGGGGAATTGGAAGCACCGACGCTGGATGGGCGCATCAACCTGAAGATTCCGGCAGAAACGCAAACCGGCAAGGTGTTCCGCCTGCGCGGCAAGGGCGTGCGTCCGGTGCGCGGCGGTGCGACCGGCGATCTGCTGTGTCGGGTCGTGGTGGAAACACCGGTGAATTTGACGAAGGAACAGAAAGAATTGTTGCAACAGTTCGCCGAAACCATGCAGGCGGGCGGTAAGCAACACGCGCCCCAGGAAGGCAGTTGGCTGGACGGCGTGAAGAAGTTTTTCGAGGATATGAAATCCTGAAAGACTGTTTGAACCTTAGGCAACTTGCAAAAAATAGTCCCATACCCTTCCGAACCTGGCCACGGAAAAACACGGAAAAACACGGAAGATTCTTTTTTTTCCGTGTCTTTCCGTGGCTCAATCCTCATACCGTTGCGTAAATCATAGTCTTTTATTCTATGACTCACTTCTTGCTTCATCGAGGTTGCCCAAGGGTACGGCTTGGTTTTCGCCACTCA
>JAIFNF010000027.1 GCA_020047885.1 Gammaproteobacteria bacterium
CCGTTCGACTTGCATGTGTTAGGCATGCCGCCAGCGTTCAATCTGAGCCAGGATCAAACTCTTCAGTTTAATCTCTCTCAATACTTCAATATCTTCCGCAAGCTTCCCTTAATTTACATCAAAGAAAGACTTGCTATTAGCTCTTTTCAGAAACCGCAAGCCTCTCCCTCAACAACCTTTTGAATTCGTAAAGAGCGGGTACTACCCCTAAATTAACACTGTGCTTTCCTTGGCATCTCTTCGATCCGAACCAAGCGGTGAAGAGAGGGTAACTATAAATCATTTTTAAATCTTTTTGCAAGGATTCTGAAATATTTTTTCAAACTTTCATATTATCCCGCTGCCTTTTTGCGGCGAACTGCATTTGCCGCTCAAGGAAGGGCGCATTATAGGGAAGGAATTCAGGGCGTCAAGTAAAATCTCAAAATACTTCACCCGACCTCATCAGTAGCGGGGTTGCAAGGGTTGTAGCGATAGATGCTGACTGGCGCGATGCTGCTTACAATGGCGATCCAGTTCCTCACATTTAGAGGTCATCAACCTCCCGTGACCCACCCAACTTCACAGCTTTCCCTTCAATTTCTAGCGCCACGCTACTGGCCGATCTGGCTCGGGCTGGGTGCCATGAGGCTCATGATGATATTGCCATTTCGCTGGCAACTACACTTGGGCTGCTGGATCGGGCGAGCGTTTGGACGGCTGGCCCCCCGTCGCCGGCGCATTGCGGAAACCAATCTGGCGCTATGCTTCCCGGAACTCACAGCCGCCCAACGTGCGACATGGCTCCAGGAACACTTTACCTCGCTGGGTATCGGCCTCTTCGAAGTCGCGATGGCCTGGTGGCAGCCAGATGAAAAATTGCGCAGTCTGGCGCAGGTCAAGGGTGCCGAACATCTGCAGCAGGCCATGGCGCGTGGCAAGGGCGTGATTCTACTCACCGGCCATTTCACTACACTGGAACTGGGCGCACGTTTGATGACCCTCCAGCAGCCGTTCCACGCGATGTACCGAAAGCATAAGAACCCACTCTATGAAAACGCCCAGCGTCGCCAACGCGAATGGCGTTGCCGGTTGCCGCCGCTACCCCATGAGGACTTACGGGGTCTGTTGCACGCTTTCAAGCGGGGACATGCGGTCTGGTATGCGCCCGATCAGGATCATGGGCTTCGCAACAGCGTCTTCGCGTCATTTTTCGGTGTTCCAGCCTGCACGCTGGTTGCGACCTCGCGGCTGGCTGCACTGAGCGGGGCAGCGGTCGTCCCCTATTTCCCCCGGCGTCTGCCGGGAACAGCGGGCTATGAAATCGTAATCCTGCCGGCGCTGGAGAACTTTCCGGGCGATGATCCCGTTGCCGACGCCCGACGCATTAATGAGTTGCTGGAACACTACATCCGCCAAGCCCCAGAGCAATACCTGTGGGTGCATCGCCGCTTCAAAACGCGCCCTCCCGGTGAACCTGGCTTTTATTGATTCATCCAGGAATCCGCAGGCGCTGAACCGCGTGTAGAACTTCAGGGACTGCGGGCGGAATACCTTTATCGCCGAGATTGATAATGCGCTCAGGCGTTGAACCAATGACTCCGGTCAACCGGGGTGCAGTCTCGATATACAGTGCTACGGTCGGTCGCCCCAGCGCCGCGGCCAAATGGCTCAAGCCGGTATCCATCCCCACCACGACCCGAGCGCCGGCCAGCACTCCGGTCAATGCATTAATATTTAGCTTTGGCAGGATCTCCGCACCGCTGGCACCGGCAATGGCTTCAGCCATCCGGCGCTCGGCTGGACTGCCCCAGGGCAGGACCGCGGTAAGATGTTCTCCCGCCAAAGCCTGAATTAACGCGGTCCAATGCTCACGAGGCCAGCATTTATTAACCCGGCTCGCACCGTGCAGGCACACCACATAGTCAGCAGGTAGTCCCGGCAATAGCGATCTAGACGCACTAATCCCGTAATCCGGTAATCCCATCGGGATCGGGTATCCTAGGGCGCGGGCGGCCAGTTCCCGATTACGATTTACGGCGTGTTGGTCACGGGGAACCGGGCAGGTTACGTCATACCACCAGGCTGCCAGCGGTTCGCGGGCGCTGGCGCGATCCAGACCGTAGCGGGTGCCTCGCGCAACCCGGCACAGTAATGCGCTTTTCAGCAGTCCCTGACTGTCGAGGATGTAGTCATAGCGATCACGGCCCAGCGCGGTTCGAAATTCGGCAAACTCCCGCCAGACCCGTGGTTGCAGCAGATTTCGCCGCCAGCGCCGCAAGGCTACTGGAATCACGCGATGCACCGCCGGATGGAGAGCGGGAATGGCCGTGAAATTTTCCTCGACCAGCCAATCAATTATCAGCTCCGGACGTGCTTGGCGGATATCACTGACCGCGGGCAGCATATGGACGACATCCCCCAGGGACGATGTCTTGACAATCAATAATCGCTTAAACACACTGCCTGTTCCTGAAAACGGATGAAAAAAGTGAAAAAGTGGCTTGGGCGATGCGTTCTCCGTTTCTGAAGCCATCAGACAGCGGCGCAACGCTGAGTCAGCATTGTTAATCCGAGTAATTGGGATTCGTCAAGGGTCCGAGGGAGCCAGATTGTTAATGAGACCCTGTTTCGCGCAGGCTGACCGGACAGCCAAGATTATGCTGGTGGCATCCGTATTTTCCATCCCCATGCCGACCGCGTGGACGAGCATTTTGATCCCGGTCGGTCTGGTCTGCTGGCTGGCCGCTGGTGAATATGGCGAACGCTGGCGACTGATTCGTAACCATCCTGGTGCAATGGCGGCTCTTCTGCTCTTCTCCCTTTACGGGTTGGCTATGCTTTATAGCGTGGCTTCCTTTGGAGAGGCCCTGGCCGGCTGGATGAAGTATTCGAAGCTGCTGCTCATCCCGGTCGTGATCAGTCTGCTGAGCGACGAAACCTGGCGCTACCGGGCGAGAGAAGCGTTTTTCTGGGCGATGCTGGTGGTGCTTGCGGTTTGCTATCTGAGGTGGCTCGGACTCATTCCCCATGAAGATACCGCGAAAGGTTATTACGCCTTCAAGGGGCGCATCGCTGACAGCATTTTTATGGCCTTTTTTACCTACCTGGCGCTACAGCGGTCGCTTTCCGACCCATCGCGACGCTGGCTTTGGCGAACGGTGGCTCTGCTGGCGGCTGTCTGCGTGTTGTTCCTGATCAACGGTCGAACCGGACAACTATTATTGCCCTGCCTGATGCTCCTGTTGATATGGACGCATCGGCGCGCAACGCGGGACGTGGCGGCGGGCGTGGTGATTGCTCTGGTTATGGCCTCGATTTTTCAACTGGCGGACGGTCATTTTCCACAGGCGCGGATCTTCCAAATCGCTCAGGAAATTCAAACCCATCAACCCCAGGGTGCTGAAGCGGAATGGACCTCTTCGGGTCTGCGTCTGGAATTTTATCGCAATACCCTGGCGCTGATCCGCGAACACCCCTGGCTGGGTTGGGGGACGGGCAGCTTCCCATCGGTGTATGCCGAGTACGCGGCACAGCAGGGTTTCGCCCTGACCCAACTGGGTCAACCCCATAATGAATACCTGCTCACCATGCAGCAACTCGGCCTGGCAGGTCTGGTTGTCCTGCTGCTGATGGGTTGGCGACACTGGCAAGCCGCCCGCGATGTGCCGCCGGTCGATGGCGATAGCTTGCGGGCACTGATCCTGACCATCGGCATCGGCGGACTACTCAATTCCCTGCTCTTCGATTCCGGTGAAGGGCGCTTTTATTGTTTGTTAGCTGGTGTTTATCTTAGCGGTTGGCGACCGGGAAGCTCGCCGGGAAGCTCGCCGGGAAGCTCGCCGGGAAGCTCGCCGTGAAGCTCACCGTGAAGCTCACCGGGAAGCTCTCCATCATCGTCACCACCTACCAGCGCCCCCGCGCTCTGGATAAGGTGCTGGCCAGTCTGGCGATGCAGACCATTCCGTTCCATGAACTTGTCGTTGCCGATGATGGTTCCGGCCCGGAAACTGCCGATCTGATTCAACAATGGCAGGCGCGTTGTCCGGTTCCGCTGCGCCATGTCTGGCAGGAAGACCAGGGCTTTCGCGCTGCTGCCGCCCGCAACCGTGCTGTAGCGGCCAGTGAGGGCGATTACCTAGTGTTCTTGGATGGTGACTGCTTGGTATTTCCCGACTTTGTTGCCCGCCACTTGGCGCTGGCGGAATCGGGCTATCTGGTGATCGGCAGCCGCCTCCTGCTCAGTCGGGAAATGACCAAACAGGTGGAAGCAGGTTCGATCCTGCCGCTGAACTGGGGTTGGCGGGACTGGTGGCGCGTTCGCCAAGCCAAGCAGGTGAACCGCATTTTTCCCCTGCTACGCCTGCCGGGGCAAAGCTGGCGCCGGTTGCGGCCCTGGCGCTGGCAAGGCGTTCGCACCTTTAACTTGGGCGTATGGCGTCGCGATTTTGAACGGGCCAACGGCTTCGATGAGACCTTTCAGGGTTGGGGCCATGAGGACGCTGATTTGGCGGTGCGGCTCCAACACACGGGCATCCGCCGCAAGGATGGCCAGTTCGCCGTACCCGTACTCCATTTGTGGCACCCCGAAAATGATCGTCGTCAGGAAGTCGAAAACCAGCGCCGCCTGCGCCAGCGCCTCGATGACCGCGCCGGCATACGCGCTGAACTTGGCCTCGATCGCTATCGAAACGGCGGATGACTATGCTCCCGGTTCCTGACGCCGTGCTGCTGATCGCCATGCGCCAGATCGGCGATGTGCTGCTGATCACCCCCTTGCTGCGTTCCCTGCGCCGCGCCTGGCCCCAGACACGCATTGATGTTCTGGTCTTCGCTAATAAGGGCGACATACTGGAAGGTAATCCGGATTGCAACGAAGTCCTCACCGTTTCAGAAAAACCGGATTTAGTGGAATATCGGTATTTGGCGCGGCGGATCTGGCGGCGCTACGATCTGGCGGTCAATACGCTGGCCGGGGATCGCCCCCATCTCATCGCTTTACTGGCGGCTCGGCACCGGGTCGGGCCGATCTACGAACGGAACTGGAAAAGTCTCTGGAAACGGATGGTTAACCGGCAGTGGGTCTGGCTGGACAATGTTTCTACGCACACCATCATCCAGAACCTGGAATTGCTCGGTTGTCTGGAAATTACGCCCTGCTATGACGTAGTCTCGCCCTATGATCCTGCTGCTGAAACCACGTTAGATGCCCTGTTGCCTTTCCCATGGCGGGAAATGCCCTATGCCGTACTGCATCTCCAGCCGAACTGGCGCTATAAACAATGGAGTCCACACGGCTGGCGGACGCTGATGGCGCATTTGGGAGAGCGCGGTCTGCGCATAGTCCTTACGGGTGGGCCGAATCCTGAAGAAATGGCTCTGGCTCAGGCCATGGCGCAAACCTTACCGGCCACCGCAACCAGTTTGGCCGGACAGGTTGGGTTCGGCGTCCTGTCTCGCCTGCTCACTGGAGCGGCTTGCTACGTCGGTCCGGATACGGCGATGACTCATTTGGCCGCTGCTTGCGGCGTTCCCACGCTGGCGCTCTATGGCCCCAGTAATCCCGTAAAGTGGGGACCGTGGCCGCAGGGCGCGACTGCGGATAAAAGTCCCTGGCGGATGCTGGCTCAACCTTGGCAGCGACAGGGTAATGTTCTGCTATTACAAGGTGCGCAACCCCCCGAGCGGTCGGAGTGTCTGCCCTGCCATGAAGAGGGTTGCGACCGGCATAAAGGTAGTCATAGCCGCTGCCTGGACATTTTGTCCGCGGAACGGGTCATTGAAGCGCTGGATGCACTGATCGGGAAACCCGGTTAGCCATGCCTGTTGTCAGCGCCACGTCATGCCCATCCATCGGCGTCGCCATCATCACCAAAAATGCCGCAACACATCTGGATGCCTGCCTGGCCGCAGTGCGCAGTTTCGCCACCGACATCGTGGTGCTGGATTCAGGTAGCACCGACCAGACACTGGCCATTGCCCGCCGACACGGTGCTCGCATCTTTGAAAATAGCGATTGGCCAGGTTTCGGCTGCCAGAAGAATCTGGCGATTTCCCACTTGGAAACCGACTGGATTCTGTCCTTGGACGCTGATGAGATCGTGAGTGCGGAGCTGGCGCAGGCTATCGTTCAAGCGGTTCAGGAGGGGCGACATGAAGTGTACCGCCTGTCGCGGCTGTCGAATTTTTGCGGGCGCTGGATGCACTACAGCGGCTGGCGGCCGGACGATGTTGAGCGACTGTTTCGGGGGGAGCAGGCGCGTTTTTCCGACGACCTGGTGCATGAAAAATTGTTGTTTTCCGGTTTCGCTCCGGTACTCGCCGGGGTGTTGATGCATTACTCGTTCGATAATCTGGACGAGGTGATCGACAAGATGAACCGTTACTCCTCAGCGGGCGCGACGCAGCGTCATCAGCGAGGTCAGGGCAGCGGCGGAATGGCGGGCGTTATTCTGAAAACACTCTGGTCGTTTATCCGAACTTATATTCTGCGGCGCGGCTTTCTGGATGGCCGCGAAGGCTTCATTCTGGCGGTGGCCAATGCCGAGGGGACGTTCTACCGCCAATTAAAGCTGATGTATCTGACTGAGAAGAGCCGTCAGTTGCGTTAACACCTGAGTGGGTGCCAGTTGCCGCAAGCAGTTGAGATGGCCTAAAGGACATTCGCGCTTGAAGCAGGGACTACAGGGTAATCCCAAGTGCAGAATTTTCGCCTGTGGACTCAGTGGCGGGGTAAATCCGGGATCGGAGGAACCATAGATCGCGATCAGCGGGCGGTCGAGGGCGGCGGCAATGTGCATTAAGCCGGAATCGTTACTGACCACTGCGGTAGCCAAGGACAGCAGGTCAATCACTTCTTCCAATTGGGTTCTTCCGGCGAGATTGACACAGCCGGGAGCCGCTTCGGCGATGGCCGTTGTGACCTCAAGGTCTTTGCTGGACCCTAATAGCCAAACCGCCCAATCCTGATTGAGATAGGTACGGGCGACGGCAGCAAAGTGTTCAACCGGCCAACGCTTGGCGGAACCGTACTCCGCTCCTGGACACAGAGCCAGCAACTGTTGCGGATAGCTCAAGCCCAATCGATGCAGAGCGGACTCAGCCGTGGATGGATCGACAGTGAGCGCTGGACGTGGCAACTCTTGGGGCAGCGGTTCGCCAAACTCCAGACCAAGTGCGACAAAGCGCTGCACGGTCATTGGCCATCGGACTTTATCGAGGCGTCGGACATCGTTCAGGAGTCCCCAACGCCACTCGCCAAAGTAGCCGGTGCGGTGGGGAATATTGGCCCAGTAGGGAATCAGCGCCGACTTGAAGGAATTGGGCAGAACCAGTGCCCAATCGTAACCGTGAGCGCGTAGCGTATGACCGAGCCGATAGCGAATGCCCAATCCCAAAGCTCCATGCCCGAGTGGCAGGATCATAGCTTTCCGCACTTCCGGCATCCGCGCCAACAGCGACTGACTCCAGGCTGGCGCAAGCACGTCAATCACGATTCCGGGGAAACGCTGACTCAGCACTTGGAACAAGCTTTGAGCCATCACCATATCACCGACCCACGAGGGGCCGATAACTAATGCCTGTTTCAAAACCTTGGCTCTGGTTTTGAATTGATTAAATACTATCCATCTAACTCAAACTCTATTTGGTTATGCTGATAGTAGAACTGGCCGATTTTCCGTTGTTAGTTTCACTGATTTCTATAATTTCACAACTGACCGGATCATCTCCGCAGTTCGCATCCGCATAGGCACCCACGTAATATCGTCCAATTCCAAACGTATCGGGTATCTTCATCGAGCCATAGCAATTATTAGTCGCCTTTACCTGCAACTGTGGCATGTTACACCCACCTAAAAGCGTATCGCTTGCCGGATCAATTTTCGAGTCTGGAGACAAATAAAATTGGATTCTATAACATTTCTTTTTATTAGTTTCACTCGGATCATTCGTACATTTGCTTGCATCACCATTCTCCGCCACTTCCGTACCTAAATTCGCCACCATTGAACTTACGGAAATAGTTTTACCGATGATTCCTTTGGCCGGCGCAGTTACGGACATCATGGATAAATCAGGGAGCGATTTTATAGTGAATTTGGCAGTGACGCTCTTTGATGAGGTCAGGGTCACCGTACATTTTTTGGGATCCGTAGCGTCTGCTGTGCATCCACTCCAACTGGTGAAGGTCGAATTAACATCTTCTATAACGGTCAGTATCACTGACGTGCTCTTGGAGTAACTGGCCTTGCAAGACGAGCCACAATCGATGTCGGCACCATCAGCGACTGTACCGGTACCCGTTCCGCTCTTGCGCACGGTGAGCGTAGGATCGGCTACGGCAGCATAACGAGTGTCCGGCGAAAGACGCTGTAAACCTCCAGAGATATTCTCCCCGGAATCCGCGTCGTTCTGGATTGTGGATTCAACTGCGGCGAAATCCTCAACCGCAGGTATCGTTTCCAGAAGGCTTTGGAAAGGATCGTAGATCAGTTCAAAGCCAGCCAATGGTTTATCTGATTTTAAGCGGATCATGACAACCCCGGAATCCAGGCTGAAAATATCAGCAAGATGCATCATTCTCCTCTCTCCGGGAACCAGAGGAGTCAAATCCAGCGGGGAAGTTTGCGCAATAATTGCCCCATATTGGTCAATTCCGAACACGTCAAGAACATTGACCTGTTCGTCATTTGGATTAAACAACACAAGTGACTTGTACGCAAAATAAGAGTCGGCAGCAAATGGGAAGCTTAATTCAGTGTGGCCTGGGTTGACAGGGGCAGGTACTGTTACTTCCTGGGCGCTCGCTATGGAATGAGAACCGGCTAAACATAAAAGCAGGATAGGAGCTTTCAAGCAGCAAACTGAAAACATTGATTCAATTTTGCCGGTCATTTTCATTTTTCCTTTTTTCTTCAGATTTTCCAAAAGTGTCCAACAATTACTTCAAGTAATTGAACAGTGACAGGTTCTGAGTCTTCACGAAGGACTGCTGCGATGCCTGCAGAGCCAGCAGTTCCTGGCTGAGGTTAGATGCCGCCTCGGCAATATCCGTTGAGCCGATGTCCGATTGCAGATTCTGTAATTGCAGATCAAGGCTTCGATTGACTTCTTCCTGGGCATCTAAGGCGTTCATTCTGCTGCCAATGCGTCCCCGTACCTGATTCAGGTTCAGCAAGGCTTGGTCGATATCTGCCAGGGATTGATCCAGACCCTGATTCAGTGCCGCAATATCGGTTTTTTGTCGATCCGGGTTGCCCAGAGCATCAACCAGATTATCCATGGTTTTAAAAACACTTTGATTCTCAGCCGGCTTGACAACCAACTGGTCACCATTGGCCGGCATTCCTTCAATCGCGACTTCAATGCCTGCGAAAGAAATTGTTTTACCGGAGTACGATTCATCATAATATTCATCTTCCGGTGGAGAATAGGTTCCTTCTACAGGGACGAGCGCAGGGGGAGGATTGCTGTTTTGCTCTTGCAGTTGGTTACCATCCGCGCCGAAAACTTTGTATGTAATTTCCGGAGAAGGTGGCCGATAGTCAGGATGGTCTGGATCAGTCTGTGTATTCGGAGTTCGGGGCGTTACCGTAAACTTAATCGTATACGGGTACTTACCATACATGAATTCATCCTGAAATTTGGTAGGCTCCGTGACGCTACCGACGCTAATGGTTGCGTTGCCCTTGTTAGTGGCAGCCAAGTCGGTGCGGAATTGGCCATTGCCGTTGCGAATCAGCATAAATACGCTGTCACCAGTATCGCCGACGGGTACTTGTCGCGAGGGGCCAATTTGCAATGACCGTTGTCCCTGATCACCGTTATAGACCACGTTACCATCCGGGGCCGTGGTAAACGGCTGGCTTTGTTCCTTGAAACCGGCGAATAAATAAGCCCCATCGGCATCCTTAGCGTTAGCATTTGCCATCAATTGTTCACGCAGTTGCTTAATTTCCAAGCTGATCGACTGGCGATTCTCCGAGGTTAACGCGGCACTTTTAGCTTGAATAGTCAATTCCCGCGTCCGCTGTAGAACATCAATGCTGTCCTGTATCGAAACCTCCTCAATGCTCTGCCGTCCACTGGCAAGGATGATATTTCGCCCGTATTGCTGATTAAGCTTGACCTGCTTATTCAATTCCATCAAGCGTGCGCTATTGGTTGGATCATCCGAGGGCTTTAGTATCTTGCGGCCACTGCTAATTTGCTCCTGTGCCTTGGCTATGCCGACCTGATGGTCGTTCATCCATTTAATGCCCCGCCGATAAATCATACTGGTGGCAATACGCATGATTAGCTCCCGACCGCTTGTAGCAAGGTATTAAAAAGTGAATTAGCAACTTGGATCATCTGGGCGGAGGCTTCATAAGCCTGTTGGTAGCGCACCAGGTTGGCGGCTTCCTCATCCAGATTAACGCCAGAAATCGATTCGCGGGTCATGGTTGATTGTTCAAGCAGCGCTTCCTGAGACTGCAGGGTGCTTTCGACGCGCCGACCCTGAGCACCTACCTCGGCAATCATGGTGTTGTAGACGCCCCGGTAATCATTGCCACCCATCAACTGGGGTTCTGTTTCCAGTGCGACCAGCTCCAAGGCATTGCGATTATCGCCGATACCTCCCTGGTTATTTTTAATTACGAAGGCATCGCCATTAGCGCCGATCTGGAAGACATCTCCCGCACTTGCAGCGCCACTGACACTGAAAGTCCAGCCATTTTGAGAAATGGTGGAGCCGCCACTGGCATAACCGCTGCTGATCAACGTTTTGCCTTCTGTGACATCAACCACATCGTACTGGTTAGCGCTGGTGAACCGGATTTCAACTTTATTCAAAAGCCGAATATCGTAACCATTGGTGATATTAATCCCGGTGATGGCCGCGCTACCTGTATTAGTTGGAACAGCACTGACGGAAATGCCACCGCTTGCAGCAAAATTCGAGGTCACTCCACTGGCGCTACCCCCTTGTGGCGAACCTGTAATCGCTATTTCCCATCCATTATAAGTAATGGATTTGCCACTGGTGTAGACGCCACTCGTCGTAGTTTGTGTAGCAAGATCCTGAATCTGATAACCGCTGGTACTGGTAAATTGAATCCTGACCGTATTTTGCAGATTAGGATTCTTGGCATCAATCACCGTTCCTGGTGAGATGCTGGTTGAACTGACGTTATCAGGCCAGGCCGT
>JAIFNF010000126.1 GCA_020047885.1 Gammaproteobacteria bacterium
CTATGCGTGTCTGCAACCAGGGCTTCTAGAGCTTGGGACTGAGGAAGCATCCCAAGGTAGGTCTTGAACCTCTACGCAACGTAGCCCCTTTAACCTCCCGGTTGGCGGGCTTAGGCGGGTCAACCGAGCTTGTTTTCACAAGCTCCTGCCTTTAGGCGGGGGTGGTTTACTCTATTTCCTCGGGCGGCGTCCCGAAAATCAGATCAGCCTGATCGGTTCCACCGGGTGTCAGATCGCGCAGAATCTCCATGAAGTCCATGCGGACCAGTCGCTTGGCCCGTTTTAACACAAACGGGACGGGGCTGGACGGTTCATGGCGGTTATAATATTCGCAGATCTTGTCCAAGGTGCGAATGACATCTTCGCGGTTGGCGATCTCGCCTACCACCATCTGCCGCGTCGCCCCACCGCTACCCATAGCGCTCGGCCCCAGCGTCTCGACCGCCCCGACTTCGACTACGCCGACTCCACTTACACCGCGCCGCTGCAATTGTTCATTGAGAACCTGCCGAATCTCCTTGAGCACGCTGGTCAACGCGCTCAGATCCGGCGACTGGGTCACGCCGACCTGATCCGTCAACAGCGCTTCAATATGCGCCATCCGGTCAAAAGCGGCGGCGACCGCCTCGGCAGTCGCCTGCAAATCCTCCACGTTGGCATCCTGAAAAGCGCCATCGATCATACTTTGACTGGGTGGCGCACGCTCCTCCTGACCGCTAGCCACCGGAGTCAGCGAGCCAGCGGCGATCTGGATATCGCGCAGGCTGAAACGCCCCAGAGCGCGGGAACTGACCAAGGGAGCGTTGCGCAGGTCATGCAATGTGGTTTCCGGATCACACAGCGCCACGAGGGTGTTGATGCGCAGGGTTGGATCGTTGTCATCGTCAGGATCGAGTTGCGGATACACCAAAGCCCAGTGGCGCTCCAGCAGTCCTTCCAGTAACGCCAGACCGTCAGCGAATCCCGGCAGACCGTCGGTATTCAGCAACGCCCGGGTCAGATAAGCCGCGACCCGCAAATCCCGGGTGCGCGCTAACAGGTTAAGGGCGGATTCGCTAACGCCGCGCCAGTCGGGTGGCTCGGCGGGAACAATGGTGTTGCCGTACTGGCGCTCCGGGGTTCCCTGCGCCTGTTTCTCCATCTCCGCGAACTGCGGGTCGTACTCGAGATCCTCGCCACACGGCGACTCATCAGTCATTTCACTTAGCAAGCTTTCAACATCAATGACGCTCATCAGTGACCACCTCAATCCGCTGCACTGGGCTTAAAAACGCACCTCGCTTGGCGCTTATGACAAGACCAGTATAGACTGTGTACTAGCAATTTAATGCAATAGCAGATGAAAACCTGCCCAGGTGGTGGGGGCGCTCCCCCGCCAACGGACATCGTACTATGCCCCTGAAATTGACCATTACCAGTTACCAAAGACTCTCGCCAGGCCAGGAACCGGCCAAAACTCTCGAACGCGGCTCGCTCAAGATCGGCCGCGCATCGAAGAACGACTGGATCCTGCAAGACCCCGAACGGATCCTGTCCAGTGAACATTGCGTCGTCCACTACAAGGACGGCGGCTATATCCTGACGGACACCAGCTTAAACGGCACTTTTCTCAACGATTCGGAACAGCGCATCCCCCGCAATCAGGCCGTCCAGCTCAAGAATGGCGACCGGTTCGTCCTCGGGGAATACGAAATCGCCGTTGCCATCATCGATACTGAAGCAGAGGATGAGGACGCTGAGGGTCCGGTCACCGACATCGCGTTCTCGCCGGGATTGACGCCGTCGCCCATGGCCATTCCGGCCATCGTGTCGCCTGAACTCGGGGTATCCAGCGACATGATCAAACCGTCGTTCAGTGATCTGCTCAACGACAGTCGCGACGACCAGGATCACCTCGGACTCGGACAGTCGATGGCTGGATTGCCCACTCCTGGAGCGGCCACCGAACCGCCCTCCGACCTCGGCGGTCCCGAAGGCGCGGTTTACGAACCTCCCGATCTATCCACCCCTGAGCCGCCGCCGGAACCCGCGCCACGGTTTCAAGAGCCGGTCCCGGAGCCGTTTGACCTGCCCGTTCCCACGCCAGCGCCGAAACCGACCGATCGACCGCTACCCGAACCCGCCGCTCCCACTGCTGAAAGCGGAATGCTGATTCCTGACGACTGGTGGCAAACGCCTGCGCCTGTCTCTACCGTTGTGCCACCTGCAACTGCGAACCTTCTGCTCACCCCGCCACAACCAGAACCGACGCCGACGCCAAAACCACGTGTTGCGCCCACACTCGTTGACGCGGCTGAAACGGCTGAACTGGATGCCCATGATCTCTTACAAGCCTTTCTGAAAGGCGCTGGCCTGCCTCCCCTTCACCTGACCGACGACCGGTGGCTGGAAACGATGACCAGTCTCGGCGCAATCTTCCGCGAAACTGTGCGCGGACTCATGGATATCCTGCTAGCTCGTGGCGATATCAAAGGTGAATTCCGGCTAGATCGCACCAATATCGGCCCGATGGACAATAATCCGCTGAAAACCCCGCCCGGCCAACCCCCACTACGGGTGGAAGAGGTGATGGCGTTGCTGCTGGTCGAACCAAATAGTACCTACATGTCGCCGGTTCAGGCGGTGTGCGAAGGTTTTGATGACATTAAGGCTCACCAGTTGGCGGTCATGGCCGGGATTCAGGCGGCGTTAAGCCGTCTGCTCAGCCGATTCGATCCCGACCATCTGCAAACCCGTCTTGAACAGAGCGTGCTGGATAATATCTGGCCGTCTAATCGCAAGGCCAAATACTGGGATGTGTTCAACGCTGAGTACCGGGCGATTGCCCGGGAAGCCGAGGATGATTTTAATGAACTGTTCGGCGGTGAGTTCGCACGTGCCTACGAGGAGCGACTACGCTCCCGTTGAAAGCGCCGACATCCGATCTTCATCGGGAACAGACTACCGTTACACGCTGCGTGCTACATTTATCGGGGTTAAAGTCAATGAGCTGGTATAGCAAGGTCGTCTGGTCTGAGGGGATGTTCCTGCGTCCCCAGCATTTCCAACAACAGGATCGTTATCTCGAAGCTCTGGTTCGCCAATCCTGCAGCCCGCTGCAACCCTACGCTTGGGGCGTGATGGAACTGACTCTCGACCGGGAGGCGCTGGCGCTGGGCAAGGTAGGCATTGCTACCGCCCGGGGGTTGCTGCCCGACGGCACACCATTCAGCATTCCCGACCATGATCCGCCGCCGCCGCCGCTGAACATCGACACGGATGTGCGCGATACGCGGGTCATGCTGGCGCTGCCACTGCGGCGCACCGGAATGGCCGACGTGGAGCGCGGCGATTATCAGGATACCTCGGCTCGCTACCGAGCCGCGGCTAGTGAAGTGCGCGACAACAACTTCGATACCGCCAACAACAGTGCCCAGGTTGAAATCGGTGCGCGTCGGCTGCGCCTGTTCCTCGACACCCGCGACGCCAGCGACTATACCTGCATCGGCATCGCCCAGGTGCTGGAGAAGCGAACCGATCAGACGGTCGTGCTGAATACCGATTATCTGCCGCCCTGTCTGGACTGTCGCGGCGCGCCCGCTCTGAAAGGTTTCGTCACCGAGATCTTGGGCCTGTTGCACCAGCGCGGCGATGCGCTAGCGGAACGGGTGGTCGGTGCCGGTTCGGCGCGCGGTGGCCTGGACATCGCCCAGTTTTTACGCCTGCAAGCCGTCAACCGCTTCGAACCCTTATTCGCGCACTTGGCAACCATGCCGGGTCTGCATCCGGAAACGTTCTATCAGATTGCCCTGCAAGTCGCTGGTGAAATGGCCACCTTTACTGACAAGGTCAAGCGGCGGCCCCCCATCTTTCCCGCCTACGATCATGACGATCTGCAGAAAACCTTCGCCGCGCTGATCACCGAACTGCGCCGGTCGCTCAGTCTGGAAGAAGTCGAAGCCGCCATCCGCATCCCCATCGAGGAACGCCAGTATGGCATCCGCGTGGCGATCATCACCGACCGCGAGCGTCCCCTGCTCACCAAGGCCACCTTCATCCTGGCGGTGCGCGCTGACATGGCGACCGACCTGCTGCGCAATCGCTTCCCGGCTCAGGTCAAAATCGGCCCGGTGGAACGCATCGCCCAGTTCGTTAATCACCACCTGCCGGGTATTGGCGTCAGCGCCCTGCCGGTGGCTCCCCGGGAAATTCCTTACCGCGCCGACTTCATCTATTTCCGCCTGGACCGCAGTAGCGAGTTCTGGAAACAGATTCTTAATTCCGGCGGCTTCGCGTTCCATGTCGGTGGCGAATTTCCGGGACTGGAGATGGTGTTCTGGGCCATCAAAGAATGATGGAGTAACCCACCGTGACTATTGACGATCCCTTTGCGACGGGTGACGACGTTGACCGCACCATCATCCGTCCGGTACCGGGTGGACGGCGGCCACCGCCGACGGCTGAACCTGCTCTGCCTCCCCCGCCAGCCACTCCGCCCAGCGCTAGTTCAGCGCCGATATCGCCGGGTGTCGGCCTGAATGCACTGGAGGCGGCGGCCGCGCCACTGCTAAGCCTGATTATGCGCCTGAAAAACACCGCCTCGCATCCGGATCCGGAACGATTGCGGCAACGAATGATTGAGGAGATCAAAGCGTTCACAGTCAGCGCCCGCAATGCCGGTATCCACGAAAAAACCGTCTTTCGCGCCCGCTATATCCTTTGCACCACCCTCGACGAAGTGGTGCTCAACACCCCCTGGGGTCGAGCCAGCCAATGGAGCGAGACCAGCCTGTTGATCACGTTTCATAACGAAACCTGGGGCGGTGAAAAATTCTTTGAACTGCTGGATGCGATCATTCAAGATCCGCGCAAGAACCTCGACCTGCTGGAACTGATGTACCTGTGTCTGGCGTTCGGCTTTCAGGGTCGCTACCGGCTGCTGGACAATGGCCGCAACCGGTTGGACGAACAGCGGGAGCGGGCTTACAACGCCATTCGCACTGCTCGCGGCGAATTTGAGCGGGATTTGTCCCCGCACTGGCGCGGTAGCCTTCGAGAACAGAATCCACTGGTTCGCTATGTCCCGCTGTGGGTCGTCGCCGCGGTGGCGACCGCGCTGTTGCTGTTGTCTTACGCCATCTTCAGTGGGCTGCTGAACAGCACCTCTGATCCGGTCTTCACCGCGATGGGCGGCATGCGCGATGAAACGGTGGCCATGGTCCGGCGCGGCGGCGTAGCCGTGGCTCCCGCACCGGTCAAACCGCAGGCGCAAGATGCTCGTCTCCGTGTCACCCAGGATTTGCGGAAATTTCTCGATCCGCAAATTCGCCAGGGTCTGATTGATGTGATCGACGATGCGGATAAAACCACCATTCGCATTCGCGGTGATGGTCTGTTCGATTCCGGCAGCGCCAATCTCAAACTGGCGTTCCGGCCGCTGCTGGCGCAGATTGGCCAGGAACTCAACACCGTACAGGGCAAGGTACTGGTTACCGGCCACAGCGACAATGTACCCATTCGCACCTTGCAATTCCCGTCCAACTGGCATCTCTCCAAAGCCCGTGCTGACAGCGTAGTCGCTATGCTAGCGGCGACCAGCAACAACCCCGGACGCTTCCTCAGCGAAGGCCGCGCTGACACTGAACCGGTGGCGACTAATAACACCCCCCAGAGCCGGGCGCAAAACCGGCGCGTCGATATCATTCTGCTGGCGCGGATTAACCAGGGGTAGGCCATGGACAAGATTTTAAGCATATTCAAAAGCAAGCTGTTCCTGGGTGCCACCGGCATTGTGGCGGTCGCCGCCCTGATCTGGTACATCGGACCGCTGATCGCCGTCGCCGGCCAGAGTCCGCTGAGTTCCGATATGGGCCGGATCGTCAGCATTATGACGGTAGGCGGTGTTTATGCACTGACCCAGTTGGTTTATTACATCAACGCCCTGCGCACCAACCGCAACATGCTGGCGGATCTGGCGCAACAGGCCGGCATCAACCTACCCGGCGGCGCGGCCGGGGGCAACAGCGCACCGGGCGCGGGCGACCAGGGCGGAACCCGCGAAGAACAAGTCCGTGACCAGCGCCGTCACCGCGAGGATGAAGCCGCTTCCAGTGAAGAAATTTCAACGCTGCGCCAAGGCCTTAACGATGCGCTGGCCATCCTCAAGAAAGCGCGACTGGGCGGCAAGACTGGCCGTGGCCAATACCTGTACCAGTTACCCTGGTACATCATCATCGGCCCGCCGGGTTCGGGTAAAACGACCGCCCTGATCAACTCCGGTCTGCGCTTCCCGCTGGGATCGGGCAAGGTGCGCGGCGTCGGCGGCACCCGCAACTGCGACTGGTGGTTTACCGACGAAGCCGTGCTGCTGGACACTGCGGGGCGCTACACCACCCAGGATAGCCATGAGGACGTGGATCGGGTCGCCTGGCGCGGGTTTCTCGAACTGCTCAAGAAGCACCGCCGCCGCCGGCCGATTAACGGCGCTTTCATCGCCATCAGCCTGTCCGACCTGATGCAACAGAGCGAAGAGGAACGCGCCGCTCAGGCGCTGGCGATCAAGCAGCGGATTCAGGAACTGCATGAATATTTTGGCATTCGCTTCCCGATCTATGTGCTGTTCACCAAGGCCGACCTGATCGCCGGCTTCGTCGAATTCTTCAATGATCTCGGTCAGGAAGAACGCGCCCAGGTCTGGGGCATGACCCTGCCGATGGATGATCCCACCGAACTGGAAGGCGTCGTCGAACAGTTCACCGCCGAGTGTGAGTTGCTGGAAAAGCGCCTGAATGACCGGCTGGTGGAACGCCTGCAGGATGAGCGTGACCCGCAGCGGCGCGACCTGATCTACACCTTCCCGCAGCAATTCGCCTCGCTGAAACAGATCGCTGACCAGTTCCTCAGAGACGTGTTCCGGCCTAGCCGCTACGAAGAGCGGGTGCTACTGCGCGGCGTCTACTTCACCAGCGGTACGCAGGAAGGCACCCCGATTGACCGCCTGATGAGTTCACTGGCCAGCACCTTTGGCCTGAACCGGCAGAACCTCGGTGCGTTCTCCGGTAAGGGTCGCAGCTATTTCATCACCCGGTTACTGCGCGAGGTCATCTTCCCGGAAGCGGAGATCGCCGGCGCTAATTTGAAGGTGGAACGCTGGCAGGCGTGGATCCAGCGCGGTGCCTATGCGGCAGCGCTGGTCATCACCGTCATTGCGGCGACGCTCTGGTTGACCAGTTACGCCCGTAATGAGATGTACATTCGGGCGGTAGAAACCCAGCGGCTGGAAGTGGAAAAACAGATCGCCGCGCTGTCCCCGGATCAAATCGACCCGGCTGCCGCCCTGCCCCTGCTGAACGCCGCCCGCGTCATTCCCGGCGGTTATGACGACCGTGCTGCCGGCGTCCCGTGGCTGATGGGCTTTGGCCTCTACCAGGGCCAAAAGCTGGGCGGCGAAGCACAACTCATCTATCAGCGCCTGTTGCTGCGGGCTTTTCTGCCACGCATCGTACTGCGTCTGGAAGATCGATTGCGCCAGAGTACGAATAATCCGGGGTTGTTGCAGGACACGCTCAAGATCTACCTGATGATGGACGACCCGCAACGCTTTGACGCCAAGGCGGTGAAAGACTGGATGGAGCGCGACTGGCAGGCCAGTTTGCCGCGCACCGTGACCCGGGAGCAGCGCGACCAACTTTCCGCCCATCTGACCGCGTTGCTGGCGCTGGCGCCGCTGGAATCGCCGATGGCGCTGGACAGTCTGCTGATCCAGAAAACCCGCGACCTGCTCAATCAGGTTCCTCTGTCCCAGCGGATCTATGAGCGGCTGAAGAATCAGCGCGGCGAGGGCGTCCCACCCGATATTGGGCTGACCGTTGCCGCCGGTCCGGACGCGCCACGAGTGTTCACCCGCAAAAGCGGTCAGCCACTGGTCACCGGCGTGCCGGGTCTGTACACCTATCCGGGCTACTACCCGTTTTTTCTGAACGTCAGTCCCAAACTGGTCGGGCAACTGGCGGATGATAGCTGGGTATTGGGATCGAGCCTGCAAATCTCGACCAATCCCGCCGAGCAGCAACGGGTGGCGGATGAGGTCTGCCGACGCTATATGAACGACTTTTTGCAACAGTGGCAGGGGCTGCTGGCCGATGTGCAAATCAAGTCCTTCACTACGCTGGAAGCAGCGCTGGACATTTTGCAAGTGCTTTCGGCACCGACGTCGCCGTTACGGATGCTGATGGACACGGTCGCCCGCCAAACCGCTCTGGATCAGCCGCCGCCCGCGCCCACGGAAAAGGCCGCGGATCCCACGATGACCCAGCGGATTGCTGGCATTCTCGGTGATAGTCCAACCGGTCCGGCCAGCCTTCAACCCTGCGCCATTGACCCCCGGTTATCCGCCTTTAGCCTGCAATTTCGTCAGGAGATCAAAGGTGCGGACGGTGCCATTCCCCCGTTTGACAAAACCCTGTCGATCATCAACGACCTTTACAGCCATCTCAATGCCCTCGCCCGCGCCCGGGAAGCCAGTACCGATGGCGGCGTCCCGAAAGACCTTAAAGATCAGGTTGCGACCGTGCTGAATCAGTTGCAGGTCGATGCCACGCGCAAGCCGCCGCCGTTCAATCTGCTGCTTAACAAACTGGCTCAGGACAGCGATGATGTCGGGCGCAGTCCGCGCGACCGGTTAAACGCACAATGGCAGGCGGCAAAAATCGCCGCCTTTTTTCAGGACAATCTGGACAGCCGCTACCCGCTGTCGCGCAGTTCCATCCAGTGGAGTGGCGGTGCGCCCAGCACGGGGACGGTTCCGACCAACACCATTCAATGGGTGAACCCGGATCTGAGCACCAGCCGTCCCTCGGTGGCTGGACCGCCCGACGCCGCCATGACCGCCTTCAGCCGCTTTTTTGGCCCGAATGGCCTGCTGGACGCCTTTTTTCAGCAATCCCTCAAGTCTTATGTCACGATTTCATCGGGCGTCTGGACCTGGCGGGGTTCCACGGGGCCGGAACAGAGTATCCGCCCGGAAGCCCTGCAGGTCTTCCAGCGCGCCGCGGTCATTCGCAATGCGCTGTTCCCCAGCAACAGTGCGACGCCAGCCGTGCGCTTTCAACTCACGCCCATCGAAGTTAATGGTGCCAGTCAGGTGGTGATCAGCGTGGAGAATCAGACCCTCAGCTACAGCGCTGGGCAACCGGCTCGTGTCGCTAATCTGCAATGGACGGGAGCATCCGGTCAGGCTCGGATCGAATTCCAGCCGGGCGGCGCAGCGCGGTCTGAAACCGGGCCTTGGGCGTGGTTCAAAATCCTCGATCAGGCGCAGGTTCAACCCGTTGGAACGGGCCAATTTCGCGTCACGTTTCAACTGGGCGGTCAACAAGCCATTTACGAAATGCGTACTGCGGGCGGCGTCAACCCATTCCGCCTGCAGGAACTGGAGGGGTTCCGGTGCCCGGATCAACTCTGATGCGCGAACCCGTGAGCGCCGGTTTCTTCGGCAAACTGCCCAGTCGGGGGGATTTTGTCAGCCGCCATCTGCCGAAAAGTTTCCTGGAACCTTGGGACAACTGGCTGCAGGCGGCGATCGCGCAAAGCCGTCAACAACTGGGGCATGCCTGGAGTGACCGTTACTGTAGCAGTCCACTCTGGCGGTTTGCGCTGAGTGGCGGTCTGTGCGGATCTGACCCCTACGCCGGCATCCTGATGCCCAGCGTCGACCGGGTCAACCGTTACTATCCCCTGATCATTGCCGCCCCGTTGACGCCCGACTGGCCACTGGTGATGCTGCCGACCGTTGGTGATGCCTGGTTCCAACAGGCCGAACAGCTCGCCCTGGAAGCCCTGGATCGGGATGATCTCGATCTGGAAGTATTCACCCAGCGCGTCAGCGATTTAGGGGCACCGCCAGGCACCGGTTTTGCCGAGCCGGGTTCAACCACCGGCAAAGCCTGGTATTGCCCAATACCAAACACCCTAAATCTGTCCCAAACCACGTCAGCGCTGGCAAGCTATTTAGTTCGCCGGGCGTTCACTCAACCCAGTCTCTGGTGGACCGAAGGCTCGGACGGTATTGCCCGCTGCCTGCTGGTTTGTGAGAGCCTGCCGCCGATCGACGGGTTTTCGGCGCTGCTGGCCGGGGATTGGGAGAAACGGGGTTGGAATAAAAAACAGCTCGCCGGCATCGCCGCTCCGGATGAGCCATCCGCCGAGGAGGAGGCGTCATTATGAGTCAATCACTTTTTCACTGGTCATCCGCAGGCCGCAGCCATGTCGGTATGGTCAGAACAATCAACGAAGACGCCTGCCTGGCGATGCCCGAACTGGGGCTGTGGGTGGTCGCTGACGGGATGGGCGGTCATGAAGCTGGCGATGTCGCTAGTCAAATGATCGTTGAAACCCTGCAGCAGACGCCACCCCCACCTAGTTGGCCGGATTTCCTGGATTCGGTGCGGGAAGCGCTCCACGATATCAACCGGCGGTTGCGCCGGGAATCGGTTCAGCGCTATCAGAATCGCACGATTGGCAGCACGGTCGTGGTATTGCTGGCTTATGAAAATCAGTGCGCCTGCCTGTGGGTCGGCGACAGCCGCATCTACCGGGTGCGGGAAGGTCATCTCGAACAATTGACCCGCGACCATAGCCATGTGCAGGAACTGGTTGACCAAGGCTTGATCGCCCCCGAAGAAGCGCATCGCCATCCGCTGGCGAATGTCATTACTCGAGCAGTGGGTTCAGCGGATCATCTGGAGATCGATGAAGTCATCCATCCCTTGCAGAATGGCGATTTGTTCCTGCTGTGCAGCGATGGCCTGAACAAGACCGTGACAGATGAAGAAATCGTCCGCCTGCTGGCCCATAGCCATCACAACTGTCAGGAAGCGGTCAAGGCGTTCATTCATCTGGCGCTGATGCGCGATGCCAGTGATAACGTGACCACCGTGGTGGTCAACATCGATGGCGATTCTGATCAATCGACGGACGACAGCGAATCAACAACGCTGGAAGATCCGATACCACCGGACTGGTATTTGCAGTAGTTCAAAACGCCGTTGCATCAACCATGACATTTTAGGACACGGCTCATTTCCTGCTTCACTGAGGCCGGTTTCACCGGGGTCTTGCGACGGCTCGACTGAG
>JAIFNF010000157.1 GCA_020047885.1 Gammaproteobacteria bacterium
GGGAAATGAGCGCCCATCACTACTTCCGCGAATTTGCCTATTGCGACAGCGGGATGATTCCCTGGCTATTGATTGCGGAACTGTTGAGCCAACGCGGTCAACCGTTATCGGCGCTGGTGGATGCGCGAATGCAGGCGTTCCCCTGTAGCGGCGAGATCAATTTTCGGGTGGTCGACGCCCCCGCCAAAATTGCACAGATTCGCACGGTCTATGCCGATCAGCAGCCGACGGTGGATGAGACCGATGGCCTGAGTCTGGAATTTGCCGACTGGCGGTTCAATCTGCGATCCTCCAACACGGAACCGTTGCTGCGGCTGAACGTGGAAACACGCGGGGACGCTGACGTGCTGGAACGCCGCACTCAGGAACTGCGCACGCTGATTGAAACCGTGTGATGTTGCGCAGAACCCTACCACCCGAAGTATCGGCGCACCTTCTCAACGAATCCGGATCCGGTGCTATTGACGACTCCCGGTTCGTTGAGGGGAGCCGGGGAAGAGTCCGCGGTGCTGGCGGGTGCTAAGGGGCTTTCGTCGAGTTCTTTTGAGGCGTTACTTTCAGCGACGCTAGGCGGGTTGACCGGGCGCTCCAACGGTCGGTAATCACGGGTTACATACCCGCCGGGCGTCCATTCGCGCAGCATCAGGGTTAAATAGCCGGTAGCCGGTAGTGGGGCGGCATGAGCCACAAAGTGGCTGCTGGACCAGGCGCTCTGGCCATGGAGACAGCCGATAATCAGGCTGGCAATCGGCACACCGCTCCAGACATCCCCGGCATAAGGCTCCTCCAGCGACCAGACTTCCAGGGCGAGGGTGCCACTGATATTGCCGACATCCCGGGAATTTTCGATCCCGGCGATATCGATGACCAGTTCGTCGGTTCCGAAATGGCACTCAACCGCCCCCTTCAGGCCGGGCTGCTGAAAGCGCTGCAAACTGGTAAATTCCTTGTGGTCATGGCAACTGTCGTACACCCCGAGCGCACCGGAAACCAGCGACAGAGACAGCGCATGGAACTGCTCACCTGCCGGTATCCGAGCCGCTGCGGTGCCGGAAACACTCATCAGACCCTGGTCGTCAGGCAACAACGAACCCAGAGGCAGTTCGGCAATCTTGATGGCGTCATCCGCCCAGAGTTGTACTGCCCAGTCCTGACTCACGGGCGCTGCGGGGCTGCATTGGATGTCAGCGGTTAATTCCACAACATCGGCAGTAAAGCGATAGCCCAGGTTATTGCCGAAAGTGGCCATCGGTAGTGGGGCAGAAACCGGTTTTTGCGTCATCGTTCATCAACATTTGGAGTAGAGAATCGTTGGCGTTAAGCAAAATTCATACCCTACTCGGAGTTCAAGCATCCTTGTCGTGGTGAGTGCCGTGGAGGTAGCGTCCACTGACGGACACGGGGAGGCGATAAGGCTCTGGTGGTGCATGGCGGGCGGGGTCGCACTTTAATAGTGCAGCGCAAGGGACGGGTTCCATAGCGAGCGCAGACGCACTGAATTTTCAGGTAATCAACGGATCATTAGCGGTTTTCATGTTGAATCGGACTGAACGTGCACCCGATAGGCCAGCGCCAGTAGAATAACCCCGACGGCAATCAGTGGCAGTGACAGGATCTGCCCCATGGTCACCCAGCCGAACGCCAGATAACCCAGTTGGGGGTCTGGCTGGCGGACGAATTCCACCAGCAACCGGAACACCCCGTAGCCCAGGGCGAAAACTCCCGATACGGCCATCGCCGGGCGTGGCTTGGCGGAAAACAGCCAGACGATCAAAAACAGCGCCACACCCTCCAGCGCCGCCTCATACAGTTGCGAAGGATGACGCGGTAACTGATCGCCGGTCTGGCGAAACACCATGCCCCAGGGTAAATCCGTAACTTTGCCCCACAACTCGCCGTTGATGAAATTGCCGAGTCGGCCAAACAGAATACCCGGCGCAATCAGTGGGGCAATGAAATCGACCGTCACCCAGAACGGTTTCTGATATTTGCGGGCAAATAGGATCATCGCTACCAGCACGCCCAGAAAGCCGCCATGGAACGACATGCCGCCTTCCCAGACCCGGAACAGCATCAGTGGATCGCTCAGGAAGTTGCTGAAACTGTAGTCCATCTGCTCGACGGTCCAGCCGGAATGCGGCTGTTTGGCTCGGTAACGACCCAGCGCCCAACCGGCCAGAAAACCGAGCAGGTACATCAGACCATACCAGCGAACGTGCAACGGCCCCAGACTGAACGCTATGGGGTCAAAGTCAGGATGAATCAGCATCACAAACTCCATGGCAACACGCCCTCCCCCCTGGTGGGGGAGGGTTGGGGTGGGGGTTAAACCGGCAACACTCGGGCGAACACCGCTTTGAGATAATCCGTTTCGGGAATCGCCGGGGGAACGGGATGATCCGGCCCCTGCCGACCCTGTTCCAGGATGACCAGATTACGGTCGAGATGCCGTGAGGCTTGTAACACGGTCTGCTCCAGCGCCTCGCGGGTCAACAGTTGGGAGCAGGAACAGGATGCCAGCACACCATCACGATCCAGCACCTGCATGGCCATTTCGTTGATGCGCCGATATGCCAGCGTCCCTTCCTTCAAATCCTTGCGGCGCTTGATAAACGCCGGTGGATCAACAATCACCACATCAAACCGCTCACGGGCTTCGCGCAGCGCTTTCAATACTTCAAAGGCATCGCCCTGTTCAAACCGCACCCGGTCACTAACCCCATTCAGGGCCGCATTTGCCATCGCCAGTTCCAGTGCCGGCGCGGAACTGTCCACGCACAACACTTCCCGTGCGCCATGCACCGCTGCCCGGATGCCCCAGGCTCCGACATAGCTGAACACGTCCAGCACCCGCCGGTCGCGGACATAGCGATCCAGTCGGGCGCGGTTGTCGCGCTGGTCGTAAAACCACCCCGTTTTCTGCCCGGTGCGCGGCGCGACCTGGAAGCGCAAGCCCCCTTCCTCAATCACCACTGTTTCAGGAACCTCGCCCACCGCATCAGCGACATAGCGCTCCAACCCCTCGATTTCGCGCATCGGGCTATCGTTACGCCACAGCACCGCCTGGGGTTTCAGCACCTTTTGCAAAGCCGCCAGCACGTCTTCCTTAATCCGATCCATACCCGCCGTGGTCAGTTGCGCCACGCACAAGTCGCCATAGCGATCCACGATCAACCCCGGCAACCCGTCGCCCTCGCCGTACACCAACCGGTAAAACGGCCGCTCATACAGCCGTTCCCGCAGACTTAACGCCACGTTCAGGCGATGCACCAGCAACGAAGGACTCAGGGGATGCTCCGGATCGCGGCTGACCAGCCGGGCGCAAAGCAGAACGTGGGGATTGATATAGCCCGTACCAATGAATTTACCGTTACTGGCCTGAATCGTGACCGGTTGGCCGGGCTGAAAATCGCGCAGCGGCGTGGCTTCGACATCCACCTCGTTGCTGTAGACCCAGAGATGACCAGCGCGCAGTCGGCGATCTTCATTTTTACGCAGGCGCAACGGGGCCAGCTCAGTCGGGGTAGGAGAAGTTTCGGACATGGGAAAAGGGTTCCGGGAAATGTAGAGGATGTAGATAGGATCAATTTCCGGCCCGTGCCATCGGCTGGAAGGATTTCCGTCGTCACTTTCAAAAATCCCGGCGGCCGGCGAAAGCGTGCGCCAGGGTGCCGCCGTCCACCGATTCCAGTTCGCCGCCCAGGGGTACGCCATGGGCGATGCGGGTGGCGCGGATGCCGCGTTCGCGAGCCAGTTCACCGATGTAGTAAGCGGTCGCTTCGCCTTCCACTGTCGGATTGGTGGCCAGAATAATCTCGCGGACTTCGCCCTCGGCCAGTCGGGCTTCCAGAACATCCAAGCCGAGTTCCGCCGGGCCAACCCCGTCCAGCGGCGATAAATGGCCCATCAGCACAAAGTAGCGCCCCTGAAAGCCGGTCGCCTGCTCCACTGCCAACACGTCCGCGGGCGTCTCGATCACACACAGTTGCGCCGCATCGCGGCGGGGACTGGCGCACAGGGTGCACAGCTCCGTTTCGCTCAAATCGCGGCACAACCGACAATGACCAATCCGTTCCAGCGCCAACCGCAAGGACTCGACCAACCGTTCAGCGCCGACGCGATCCCGCTCCAGCAGGTGCAACGCCATCCGCTGGGCGGATTTCGGCCCGACGCCCGGCAGGCAACGCAACGCCGTCATCAACTGATTGAGCAGCGGCGAAGCAGCCATGCGCTCAGAACGGCATCTTTAAATCGCCCAGCATTCCCGGCGGCAAACCCATGCCCGCGGTCAAACCGGACATTTTGTCCTGCACGGTGCGCTCGACTTTATGCACCGCGTCGTTAATCGCGGCAGCGACCAAATCTTCCAGCATGTCCTTATCGTCGCCCACCAGACTGTCGTCGATGCGAATCCGCCGCACCTCATAACGTCCGGTCATCACCACACTGACCAATCCACCGCCAGACTCGCCAGCGATTTCCAGCGTCGCGATTTCCGCCTGCGCTTTTTGCAGGTTTTCCTGCATCTTCTGCGCTTGCTTCATGATGTTGCCCAAACCACCTTTCATCAGCTTCTCTCCTGTCGTCTTTACTCACCGGGGCCGCGCCACTCGATGAGCGTTCAAATGCTAAACTGGTTATGGCGCGGTCTCCGATGCAGCAGCCAGTTAGGCTAGTTGATTAAATTAGGTTGCTAACAGCGGCAACTGACCTGTGCTGCTCAATAAATCTCGTCTTCTTCTTCTATTATGAAACCCAACTGTTCATTTTCAGAACAATCACCAAATTTTTTACCTTTTATAGGGTTGAAGGTCAACTACAGCACCAAATTTACTTCTTCAAGGATTATTGTGGAGGCAGACCCCGCACAGAGCAATTATCTCTAACTATTTGATTAGAAAGGCTGTAAGGCGGGATTCATCCCGCTAAGCCGGTTGAAACCGGCCCTACAGCATCAATTCCACAGGATTCATCCCGCTAAGCCGGTTGAAACCGGCCCTACAGCATCAATTCCACAGAAAGTATCGAAGAACCCAAAAGGTTGGAGTGCAATATCTGCCTGAATTTCAATTTGAACTTTTGGAATGAGTTTTTCGACAGCCTCTATCGCTCAATGGATACTATTAGCGTCATCCAGTGGATGTACTGCGGCAATCTTCGCATCAAATATTTCCTGCATATCGCGCACATGCGGATCCTGACTGGTCTGCTCGGCAGCGACCTGCTGCCGCTCCGCCTGTTGCTGTTGTCGTTGAATCGCCGGTGTCGCCGTAGTAGTTGCGGCAGCGCCCACCTGAATTTTCAGGGTCACCGGTCGACCTAGATGCTGTTCCAGCGCGGCCTGAATGCGATCTTCAACCGCTTTATTCAGCATCTGGGCGTAGCCGGGTTCCAAGGCCAGCCGAAAGGCATCACCCTGCCGTTCCGCGAGGGCGCTATTCAAGGCGATCTGTTTAGGGATGCCCGCCAGGGACAGTTGGGCAACCAGTGCGCCCCAGTCGGAAGCGGGCGGCGAAGACCGTGTTGGCGGCGGCGCGGGCGGCGGTGTCATGCGGGGAGCATTCGCCGGAGCAGGGCGCGGGGTTGCGGTAGGCGTAGGCACGGCAACAATTGGGGATCGTGCAAGCGCCGGTTCCGCAGTCGCCGGACGGAAACACAGCATTCGCAACAGCGTCATCTCGAAGCCGCCCCGCGGGTCCGGGGCCAGTGGCAAATCACGCCGACCCAGCAGGGCAATCTGATAGAACAGTTGCACGTCTTCCGGCGGCAACAATTCCGCGAACCGGCGCAATTCCGCCGGATCACTCACCTCGTCATCGGCCAGCGTCTCCGGGACGGCCTGGGTCAAAGCCACCCGCTGCAACAGCGACAACAATTCGGCCAGCACCGCCGCATAATCCGGCGCGTGTTCATCCAGTTCCGCGACCTGTTGCAGCAATCCGGGCGCATCATTCGCCGCCAGTGCGTCCAACAATCCGGTAACTTGCCGCCGGTCGATGCTGCCGAGCATCAGGCTCACTGAGGCGGTTTCCACCTGGCCACTGCCGAAAGCGATGGCCTGATCGAGCAGACTCAGTGCATCGCGCATACTGCCATCGCCGGCGCGGGCGATCAGTTGCAGCGCGGCGGCTTCGGATGTGATGCCTTCCTGCTCCAAAACCTGCTGCAAATACCGGGCGATCATCCCGGCGGGCAGGCGCTTGAGACTGAACTGGAGGCAGCGCGACAGGATAGTGACCGGCAATTTCTGGGGATCGGTAGTCGCCAACAGGAATTTCACATGTGGCGGCGGTTCTTCCAGGGTCTTGAGCAGGGCGTTGAAGCTGTGGTTCGAGAACATGTGCACCTCGTCAATGAGGTACACCTTGAAGCGTCCGCGACTGGGCGCGTACTGCACGTTCTCCAGCAATTCGCGGGTTTCATCGACCTTGGTGCGGGAAGCGGCGTCCACTTCGATCAAATCGACGAAGCGCCCGGCGTCGATCTCCTGGCAGGCGGAACACTGGCCGCAAGGGGTGGACGACACGCCCGTTTCACAATTCAGGGATTTGGCGAAAATCCGGGCAATGGTGGTTTTGCCAACGCCCCGGGTGCCAGTGAACAGGAAAGCATGGTGCAGGCGTTGCCGGTCGAGGGCATTGGTCAGCGCCCGAACGACATGCTCCTGACCGACCAGCTCATGGAACGTGCGGGGTCGCCACTTGCGAGCCAAGACCTGGTAGCTCATGGAACGTTTGATACCTGGGCCGGAAAGCTGATGCCTAGCGATTTGAAAGAGGGGGGCGACCCCTACCCGCCGCACCCCGGCGCCCGAGGCTACTGCTGCCGCTGCTCCCTTCCGGGCCTGACGGGGTTCACAGCGTATCGTCGCGAGGGGACTGATAGGAATCGCCATTGAATAAAAACGCAGGCGGCTTTCAGTGCGGCCTGCATCATAGCGAGGCTTATAACCGCTATGCGGCTATAAATCAACCGGAACGGTTTTTACAACGGCTAAAAGCCAACCGTAGCGATGGCCAGATTCAGGCCGTTCAGATGATCGATCAGGCTGCCGCCGACCAAATCCAGCCGGGAGATCTGATGGATGCGCTCCTGATGTCGGCGCAGTTCGCGGGGCGATAAAATATCGGCGAACAGTCCGCAGGCGGTGACCAGGCTCACCAAAACGGTATCACGGGGATCGGGAATCACCTCGGGATCCGTCACCATAGCCCGCAACCGCCGTTCGACATCGATTAATTCGCGGTTGTCGATGACCGGGTAGCGTCGCGAGGGAATGACCCAAAAGGTCCGCCCGGCGACTTCCCGGATCACCTGTTGACGCACCAGTTCCTGGCGAGTCAGTGTCTCGATGGCGGAGGCCGTCTGATACAAATCATCCAGACAACGCCGCAGTGGGCGTGGTCCGGCACCCGCCGCCCGTAATGGCGTCAGTACCGTATCGAGGATCGGATTCCCGGTCGGCGATGTATCCAGCACCACTAGCGATTCAAGATCAGCATCCAGTCGGCGCATGAACGAGAGTTCACCGAGCACCGCCACCACCAGCGCCTGATTCAAGGCCATTTGACCACCGGCGAGTACGGTCTGCCCGGTCGTATCATCCAGCGCCAGCAGGTAGATTTCTTCAGCGAAACTCAGCATGGGGCATTCTCCCGATTGGAGGATCAGCAGTAGGAATGTGCGGTTATTGTAGCTTAACTGCAACCATTTACGCTTTGACCGCGTATGAGGATCGAGCCACGGAAAGACACGGAAGACATGGAAAAAAAGCATCTTCCGTGGTTTTCCGTGTTTTTCCGTGGCCAGGTTCGGAAGGGTATGGGAATATTTTTGCGCGTTGCCTTACCCCTGATGCGCCTGAAACCGTAGCCTCGCCCGAACTTTGGCACCGCCCAGCGCCCCATAACCGATTTCCAGCCGACCGGAGTAAACCTCTTCGACCAGATCCCGCACCACCGCCAAACCAATACCATGACCGGCCACAGTCGGGTCGGCACGCTGACCGCGATTGAGCAGTAACGGCGCTTGCTCGGCGGAAATGCCCGACCCATCGTCCTCAATCTCCATGACCAACTCCGCCCGCCCCTCATACTCGGCCGGCCAGGCGCGCACCACGACCTGCTGCCGCGCCCACTTGCAGGCGTTATCCGCCAGGTTGCCGAGAATTTCCATCAAGTCCCCTTCATCGCCGTAAAACACTGTGTTTGAACCGATCTCGCAGCGCAACTCCAGCGCCCGTTCCGCGTAGACCTTGGCCAGCGAATCCAGAATCCGGCGCGCCAGTGGCGCGAGCGGCAACGGGACGCTAAGCGCCAGCGGACCCGAAGCCGCCGCCCGCTGCAACTGATAATCCACGGTGCGGTTCATCCGTTCAACCTGTTCGGTCAGCGCCTGCCGCAATTCATCCGGGGAGACGTTGTTGTCCAGTGCGCTGCGCAACACCGCCAGCGGCGTTTTCAGACTGTGCGCCAGATCGCCCAGCGCATTCCGATAGCGTTCCAGCAGGGTGCGGCCTTGCCGGACCAGCACGTTCAGATTAGTCGTGAGCGGCTGTAATTCCTCGGGATAGTCGCTGCTGAGTTCGAGACGCTGGCCGGATTCAATCTCCGTGACCTCCGCCGCCACCCGCCGCAGGGGCTGCAAACTCCAGCGCAGGATCAGCCCCTGTACGGTCAGCAATACCGCGGTGGCTGCCAGCAACCAACCCCACAGACTGCGCCGAAAACTCCAGAGCTGTTCGCGGAAATTAGCCTGATCTTCGGCCACCCGGAAGGTGTAAAGCTGATAATGGCCGGGCGTGACTTCCCAACTGACAGTGAACGCCAGCAGAAACAGCAAATCGCCATCCGCCGATTCCAGTGGCGCAAACTGCGTATCACCCGGATCGCGGACTGCCGGGAAAAAGGGCAAGGCGCGGCCCAACAATGAGGGGGAACGCCAGACCAGATTACCCGGCGCATCCATGACATCGGCGTACAGGCCAGAATCCGGGGTGGAAAACCGCGCTTCCGGCAAAGTTTGTGGCAGCGTCAACCGATTGAAGGCGTCGACATCGACCGCGCCCAGCAGCAGATAGATTTGGGCTTGCAGGCGCTCCTGCACTCCGGACTGGGCGCTGTCCTGAAACGCCCGATCCAGCGTCAGACCGGTGAGGCCGAGAAATGCCGCGAGTACGACACTGCCCGCGATCAGCAGGCGACCGCGCAGAGAACGCATCATCGGCAGTTAGCCCGCGGCGCGTTCCAGCCGGAACCGGTAGCCACGCCCGCGCAAGGTTTCAATCGGATTCAGCGTCCGGTCGGGATCGAGTTTGCGGCGCAATCGGCCCACCAGCACTTCCAGCACATTGCTGTCGCGGTCTTCATCTTCCTGATAAAGATGCTCGGTCAGCTCGGTTTTGGAGATGACCGTTCCGGCATGAAGCATCAGATATTCCAGTAATTTGTATTCATACGCGGTAATTTCCACCGGTTGACCTTCCAAAGTCACCTGCTGCGCGCCGATGTCCAGCGCCACCGGCCCACATTGCAGGACGGTGTGCGTCCAGCCGCCCGTGCGGCGAATCAGCGCCCGCAACCGCGCCAGCAGTTCCTCGGTGTAGAACGGTTTGACCAGGTAATCATCCGCGCCGGCTTCCAGTCCCTCCACTTTGTCCTGCCAACGGCCCCGGGCGGTCAGAATCAGGATGGGGAACTTGCACCCCGCTGCCCGCCACTGACGGATGACATCCATGCCGGGTAAATCCGGCAGGCCGAGATCGACAATCGCCGCATCCAGTGGGTATTCCTGCCCGATGTACAGGCCGGTGCGACCGTCCGCGGCGGTATCTACCGCATACCCCTGCTCGCGCAATTGGGCGGCGACTTGTTCCAGCAACGGGGCTTCGTCTTCGATGATCAAAATGCGCATGGCGTACCTCGTTCTTAGAGGCTATCTAAAAACGCCTCTGATATAGTTAAAGAGTAGACCGGTTAGAATGAATCTGGACTGAACTGCCGAATCATGCCGGATTCAAGCCAGTCCTGATCACCAAGAAAGAAGAGGATGATTTGGACGGGTATAGCCGTAAGGCGGTGGCTGCATACCGTGGAGACGACCGTTTGTCTGGAGTGCCTCGACGAAATCTTGACACATCGCTAACCATGTTCTTCAATCATTCTAATGTGTTAACTAATCGCATCTTCCACCTGCCAAGGGAGCAATCTATGACCGCACTTTCGATCAACCCTACCACCATCACTTTTACCCAGATCGAAACCGCCTTTAAAGATACGGCCAATCTCGATACCGGTATCCGTCTAAAGGGTAATGAACTCAGTAACCAAAGCCATTCGTTCCTTCCAGAACGCGGCGCCAAAGCCGAAGCCAAGCATTTATTGCTGAAAGCGATCGAAAACGAGTACGGGCCTGATGTGGCCAATGCGCTGAAACAAACTAATATGTTCCATGAGAACGACTCCTTTAAAATCTTTAAGGGCGAGTTCGCCGACAACAGCAAGTTGACGGCCAAAGATCTCAAGAGTATCCGCCAATTCATCGAGTCTCAATCGCGCCATAACGCTCAGGATCATTTCATCGGCTCCAAAGAGAATTTACCAAAACAGGGTGTGGACGTGCTGAATAATGGAGGGAAGGTGAGCACTACCATGGCGGGCGGTGGCGGTATCCTGTTCGTTCATAATGGTCAAAATGAAAAGGTCGGCGTCATCAAACCCGTTGAGAATGAAGAAGTGCAACAAACATTACAACTTCAGCGTTTTTACGAAGGTATTCTCGAAAACGGCAATCAGGACTTACCATTTGGTTTCCTAACCGTAAAACACATCAACGACAAGGAGGATGTCCAGACGGTGGTGGAACACATCAAGACAGAAAAAGAGCGTGTGGCCAACGATACGGATAAAGGCCCCCACGAACGTCTGGACGGTTTCCAAACAAGCATTGAAAACGGTGGTCAGGAATTGATGCAGATGGAGTTTGTAGAGGGGAAAACTCTCAGGGAAATAGAGCTCAAAACCACGGAGGATCTGCATCAGGTGAACCTGGCTATGCGGAAACTGGGCAAGACGGCTCCGTTCTGCGCCTTGTTCGGGTTGAAAGACCACACGCTCGGGGGGCCGGGTAAGTTCAATTTGGAAAACATGATCATCACTGATGGCCAATTCAAGGTTATGGATCCGGATGTAGGGAGCAAGAAACCGGGTTTTGAAGCTAAGGAACTTCAGAATTTATTCCAGGAGATGGCCGATCTGGCCTCAGCAGGGCCAGAACTATACGATAAGCTGCTTCAGTTATTCGTGGGACGTCAAGATATTACATGTGGGAGTATTTTTAACGGCATTAAGCAGGAACATGAATTTGCAATCGTGACCGCTTTACGTCAGGAATTAAGCGATAGAAATATAGATATTGGTCGAATCAACAACGATGAAAAAGCGAAACTTATGACTAACTTCGTGATCGGCATGTACGAAGGTATGCGTGAAATGGCGGCCAACAGTACTGGAATAGCCAAGGCCTTAACTGAATTCAATGCGACGGCCGGTGAGTATGCCTTGCATCGTAACGACGAGGGAGGGCCTATAACAGGCGACCAGTTTATGGAAATATTCAAGGGCGTCTTTGATAAAATTGACCATCAGCAAGCTTCTTCCATCCGTGGCGAAAAGCCTAATTGACAGGGAGAATATCCATGGAAAAGTCAATCATATCCCAACTGCTGAAAGACATGGGCACACTGAGCGATGTTCTGGAGATTACCGAATACGACGACTACTGGCTGGTCGTGGCGGATGACTCCACCGGCATCTTTGTGGAAATGGCCGAAGATGCGGCGCTATTCCTGTGGGCTAACATCGGCGAGATTCGATCCGGCACCGAGTCGGTCGTGTTGCGCCTCGCCATGCAAGCGAATGGTTTGTTCATGGACTCCGGTGGCTGCACTATGGCGCTGGAAGGCGACAATAATCGTCTACAACTGGTGTTGAAAATCGCCATTGCGGAACTCAGCGCCGCTCAACTGGCGGTAGTGATCGATAATTTTCAGCAGAAGGTTCATGCGTGGCGGGCGGCGCTGGTGGAGGTGACGCCATCGACAACCAGTTTTGGCGGCTGGGAATCCAGCATGATTCGCGTGTGAAGATCGGGATGAAGTCAGTTTTGAGGGCCATCTCTCATGGCTTGGCCCTCGCGCCTCGGTCTCAATCGCGGCCATTGGGGGGATCGTAATGGAAATTCCGCACCCGGCCGCCCGGCTCCAAAATCCGCACCCGGTAACCGGGACGGCCATCGCGATCAGCGCCCTGGACGCCCAGCACCCGACCCCCAGTCGCTTCGCGAGCAGCATTGGCAGCCCGGTCGGGATCCGCAAACTGGCGGGGGGGCGGGCGCGAAGGTCCGCTACGGGCGGGTGTCCCTTCTTGATAGCCATTCCGGTGCGACCGGTAGGGCTGGGCTTCAGCGCCGCCAGCGACGAGCAGGCTGGCCAGCATGAACAGCGCCAGTCGCCGCAATCGTCTCGTTCTGTCGGACATGGTAGGCAATTTCCAGAGTCAATTTTTATGATCGGTTTGAATATTAGAAGGATTAGAATGAATCTGGACTGAATTATTGAAGAACGCCCAACGTGAGCAACCCGTCCGGGAAATTCAGTAGGGATTCAGCCGGTCAAGCCGAGGATAGACCGGTCATTGAGCGTCCATCCATCTATGGACATTCTGTATTCTGTACCATCAAGCCGGAGTGAGTCTGATGAAAATAGCATGGCCAGCAGGATTGATCGCACTATTGATGCTGTTGGAGCCGACCACGGTCTTGGCCCAACGGCTCGACAGTCGCGATGTTGAAGTCGAAGTCGTCAACGACCGGGGCCGACCGTTTCCCCAATACCCCTTGCGGCGCGGCAGCAAACCGACCATCTACAAGGCGCATCTGGAAGCGGTGCGCAACAGTAAATATTCGATCCGCATTCGCAACCGCAGCGATCAGCGCATCGGCGTGGTGATCCGCCCGGATGAGCGCATGTATGTCCTTGAACCCGGTCAGCGCGAAACCTACGAAGGCTGGCGGTCAGGGCGCAACCGGGTCAATCGCTTCTATTTCACCGATGCGGGCGATTCTTACGCAGGGGCCTGGGGCGACTATTCAGCGATGGGTGTGATCGCGGTCGCCGCCTTCCGGGAGGTTGTTGCCGACCCACCGCCCCGACCGCAACCCTGGTCGGAGGGTCGGGAAGGGCAACCGCCCAGCGCTGAACGCCAGCGACAGAGTGCGCCGCCCGCTGCGGCCCAAATGCCCCGGATGCAGTCAGCACCCGGCACCGGCTATGGCGAAAGCGAGTGGTCGCCCTCACGGCGCGTTGAGTTTGAAGCCGAACGACGGCCCTTTGCGCGGTTCTTCCTGAAATACGCCTGGCGCGATACGCTGTGCCGGGAAAATGTAATCGATTGCGACGGAGAACGTCCGCGCCCGCCCAACCGGATGTGGGATGAAAGTGATGACTATGCGCCACCCCCGCCGAGTGATGATCGCGGGGATGAGTGGCGATAAGGCCTGCCTACCCTGACCCTCTCTCACCAAGAGCGGGTCATTTTGATACCGGAGACTGAACCGTTGCGCACGTTTGATGCCTGGAGCCGCTTGCGGGAGGCGCTACTGAATCCTGCCGTGGATGCGGCACAACTCGATGAAGCGGTGCGTCTGGCGCAGGCGCGGCAACCCGTGCCGGTGGTCTGGCTCCTCGGCAAAGCCCAGGCGGGTAAAACGTCGATCATCCGCGCTCTAACGGGGAGTGCAACGGCGGAAATCGGCAACGGTTTCCAGCCCTGCACCCGCACCGCTCGGTTCTACGACTTCCCGGCCGAAGCGCCGGTGGTGCGCTTCCTCGATACCCGGGGACTGGGCGAAGTCGCTTACGATCCCGCCGAGGATATTCACTACTGCGAAGCGCAGGCGCATCTAGTCCTCGGTGTGATGAAAGCCACCGACCTCCGCCAGGACGCGGTATTTGCAGGGTTACGCGCTGTCCGCCAGCGCCATCCGGAATGGCCGGTGTTGATCGCCCAGACCGGCCTGCATGAAGCCTATCCGCTGGGTGCTGATCATTTCCAACCCTATCCCTACGACCAACAGCCGTGGCCGCCCCAGCTTCCCTCGGATCTAACCCGCGCCCTGCTGGCCCAGCGGGATCGCCTGGGGACAGTGCCGGGCGCAGCACCCGTCCACTGGACGCCGATGGATCTGACGTTGTCGGAAGATGGCTGGGAACCGGTAGATTACGGGCTGGCGGCGTTGTGGAAAGCGATTGGGGAGGTGTCCGCACTCGGTTTGCAGGCGCGCTTGCGGGACGATGCCGGAATCCGTGATGTCTACGCCCGCGCTGCGCACCCGCAGATTGTCGGTCATGCGCTGATGGCTGCCGGGGTGGGTGCGTTACCGCTGGTTGACCTGGTCGGCGTACCGGCAGTGCAGGGCAAGTTGCTACATGCACTGGCGACGCTGTACGGCCAGGACTGGAACCGGCGCACCGTGTCGGAATTCTTCAGTTTGCTGGGCATGAGCATCGGTGCCGGCTATATCGCCCGAATGCTGGGCCGCGAAGTCGTCAAGCTGATTCCCGGCTGGGGACAAACGGTCGGGGCGATGTGGGGCGCCACGGCCAGCGGGACGATGACCTATGCGCTGGGCAAAACTGCCAGCGCCTATTTTCTCAATCGGCATCAGGGTCATCCCGTCGATGCTGCCGCGATTCGCCAGGTTTACGCTGAAGCGCTGGCGTCCGGCGCGAATCTGTTGAAATCGTTGCCGGAAGTGCGCGAATAGTCGAAATAAAAAGCTCTACAGCGTTTTGGCTGACTACACTTTCCGTATATTTCTCCTGCAATACGATCCACCTTTCGTGGTGACCATAATGAATTTCGGAAGTTACATCCGGTGGCTTCGCCAGCAGCGTTACCAGTCCAATCGCGATTACACACTGCAGCAAACCGCTGAACGCCTGGGCATTAGCCGGACTTATCTCTGCCGAATTGAACGCAATGATGTGTCACCGCCGACGGAAGACGTCATCCGGCGGTTGGCGGCAGATCTGGACGAGAACGCCGATGTTCTGTTGGCGCTCGCCGGACGACTGGCCAGCGATGTTAATCAAGCGATTATCCAGCGGCCGATTTTGTTTGCTGAATTGATCCGAACCTGGAGCGATCTGTCCGATGAGGAACTGACTGAATTGTTGGATCAATTTCGGAAAGGGCAGTGGCCGACCGCCCTGGAGGACGCGTAATGAGAGTCGTGCAAAGCTGGGATGATGGCGTCGTGGATGATATTCGGTTGACCGAACTGTTGCGGCGGTACGGAGCGACTGCGACGTTCAATCTGAATCCGGGACTGCATCAGCGCCAGCGGTCGTTCAGTTGGCAGTATGGCGATAAGGATGTCTGGCGGCTGGGCCTGCATGAACTGGTTGAGGTTTATGCCGGTTTCGAGATCGCCAACCATTCTCAGACGCATCCTTATCTGCCCGATTTGTCGCCGATGGATCTGGAGCGCGAAGTCGCGGACAGCCGACGGTATCTGCAGGACTGGTTTCAACAACCCGTTCGCGGTTTCTGCTATCCCTTCGGCGGTTTCAATCCTGCGGTCAAAGCCGCCATTCACGCCGCCGGTCACATTTACGCCCGCACCGTGGCGGAGTTTGATCCGGTTTTCCCCCCGGCTGACCCGCTGGAATTTGGTGCACATTGCCGGTTTGCTGACCCGGCCTTCTGGACGCGCTATGAACGCGCCAAGGCCATCCATGGCGTCTTTTTCTTCTGGGGCCACAGCTACGAACTGGTCAATGAGGCGATGTGGGCTGATCTGGAGAACAAGATCGCTAGCATCAGTGCTGATTCTGCAGCGGAGTGGGTGAATCTCGAAACGCTGTTTACCGAGTAAAATAGGCCAGACACCGCGGCTACTTTCCCGAGGTTTCCAAACAGGCGCTCACCCTATGCCCCGTCCCTTTCATATTGCGTTCCGCATTGGCTTGAGCCTGTGCATCGTACTGGCGCTGATGCTGCATGTCAGCGGCTTCTATCCGTTGGCGCTGGTGAACCGGTTGGAGCAGTTCGCCTACGATGTCCGGTTACGTTTCACCCTGCCGGGCGGGATGGATTCCCGAATAGTCATTGCTGACATCGATGAGCAGAGCCTGCTGCGGGAAGCATTCTATTCAACGAATATCAGATCCGGTTGCTGGCTTTTGACGTGGTGTTTCCCGAGCCGGAGCGCCATTCCGCATTAACTGTGCTGGATACGCTGGCGCAAGGCGCATTGCGGGAGAATGCCGCCTTTCAGCAGGAATGGGCGGCCTTGCGTCCGGCTCTGTCGGGCGATATGCGCTTGGCGGCCAGCCTGCAAGATCGTCCAGTAGTGCTGGGCTATTCCTTTGCTCTAGCCGGTCAGCAGGGTCAGGATTTGCGCATCGGACAATTGCCGCCCGCCGCGTTGTCCGCGACCGCACTGACCGATGCGGCCAGCCCCTTTGCGGTCGCTACCGGTTACAGCGCCAACCTGCCCGTATTGCAGGCCAGCGCCCGGAGTGGTGGATTTTTCAACAGCCCGCTGGTTGATCAGGACGGTTTGTTCCGCCGACTGCCGCTGTTGCTGCGCCATGATGACCAGTTTTATGAAACGCTCAGCCTGGCGATGCTGCGTACTCTATTGGGCAAACCGCCACTGGAAATGGTCGTCGGCGCTGGCTATCGTGATACGCCGAAGGGTCAGCGCGTGGAAGCCCTGCGCGTCGGCGTTTTCAACCTGCCGGTTGATGCGCAGGGGGCGGTGCGCATTCCCTACCGGGGATCGCAAGGCAGCTTTCCCTACGTCTCCGCCAGCACCATTCTGAACCGCCAGGCCGATCCTGAATTATTGAACGGTGCCATCGTGCTGGTCGGCGCGACGGCAGCCGGCCTGCTGGATTTACGCGCCACGCCGGTGCAAAACAGTTATCCCGGTGTCGAAGTTCACGCGAATTTGCTGGCTGGGATGCTGGATCAGCGGCTTAAAAATCAGCCGGCGTTCATCGCGGGTCTGGAACTGCTGCTCTTGGCCGTGTTAGGTATCCTGAGCATTGCTCTGGGATTTATGCCGCCACTACGCGCTTTATTAGGCATACTCACTCTCGCCGCCGTAACCCTCGCGGTGAATGTATATGCCTGGCAGGCACTGAATCTGGTGATTCCATTGGCTCCAGCGCTCCTGTTACTGGCGCTGGTGTATCTGTTACAGAGTCTCTACGGCTACTTCGTCCAGACGCGCCGCGAACAGCGCTTGGCGCAGTGGTTTGGCCGTTATGTGCCGCACGAACTGGTGACGGAAATGAGCCAGCGACCGGGCAGTTACGGACTCGGCGGCGAAAGTCGGCAAATGACCGTGCTGTTTAGCGATATCCAGGATTTCACCACGATTTCCGAACGCCTGGAGCCGCACCAGTTGACGCAGTTGATGCAATTTATCCTGACGCCGCTCACCCAGGTCATTCACGCCCAGCGCGGTACGGTGGATAAATATATTGGTGACGCGATTATGGCGTTCTGGGGAGCGCCGCTGCCCGATCCGGATCACGCTCGCCACGGGGTCCAAGCGGCGCTGGCGATGAAAGCGCGGTTGGCAGCGTTAGCGCCCGAACTTCAAACCCGTGGCTGGCCCGCGCTGAAAATCCGGATTGGGATCAATACCGGCCTGATGAATGTTGGCAATATGGGTTCGGAATTCCGCATGGCCTATACCGTCCTGGGCGATGCGGTCAATCTGGCCTCGCGGCTGGAAGGCGTCGCCAAGCAATATGGGGTGACGATGGTGATCAGTGAGACGACCCGCGCTGCCGTTCCCGAAATCGCCGTTCGTGAACTGGATCGGGTGCGGGTAAAGGGTCGGCGTCAACCGGTGACGTTGTTTGAGCCGCTGGGTGTGGTCGATGCCTTGACGGATGCGCAGCGGGAAGAAGTCCAGGATTACGAACAGGCGCTGGCCGCTTGGCGGGCGGGTGATTGGGAACAGGCGGATGCCCGGTTTATGGCCTTGGAAAACCGGCAGCCGCAGGAACGCTTGTATACACTTTATCGAGAACGGGTTGCCGTTTTACGCACCCAACCGCCCGCCGCCGACTGGGACGGGGTTTTCACGTTGACTGACAAATAGTTCTCTTATTAGGAGTAAGCCATCATGTTGCGTTGCAAGAATCAATGGATGTTACTCATAGCGTTGTGGCTCTGGACCACGCTCGGACTGGCGGCGCTGCCGCATGACATTGCCGGTTACGTCACCCGAGTCCGTGGCGACGTGGCGGTCGAGAATGCCGCGGGTCGTCAGCCGCTGGCGCTCGGTCAACCGCTACACCTGCGCGACCACATCGTGACCGGTGCGAACGCCCGTCTGGAGGCGCAGATGCGCGATGGCATGACAGTCACGCTGGGCGAAAACACCGAATTTGCCATCCAGCAGGTCATGGGCGTGTCGGCAAACAGCGAGAACTCGATCTTTGAATTGATTAAAGGGGTCTTCCGGTCGGCTACCCACCATGCCGAAGGAAAACCGCTCCCCAGAGAACCGTGTCGGGTTGAAACGCCGGTCGCCACGATTGGCATTCGCGGCACCGAGTTATGGGGGGGATTTAACCTGCTCGATTCCGGATCGACTACGCTGGATGTGGTGATGCTGGACGGGAAAGGCGTGTATGTGGAGAGCGCCGGGCAGCGTGTGGAATTGAAGCAGGCCGGGGACGGTACCACGGTGAAAGGTACGGGTCAGGTGAAAGGCCCAGGTCAGCCACCAACGCCCCTGAAGGTGTGGGGAGACAAGAAGCTCCAGGCGGCTCAGCAAACCGTAGCCTGGTAGGGTCAGAATTTGGCACCACCAAGCGATCTTGGCGGTTCAATTTTTTCCAATTTCA